>JACRBV010000025.1 GCA_016213065.1 Deltaproteobacteria bacterium | reverse complement strand
TCCTGTACTCTTGAAAACTTTTCAAATTCTCTTTCAGCCAGCGCCGAGGCAACCTCATGAGATACTTTCCCTGAATTTTTCAGTATTTCTCGCTCATTAAATTGCAAAAAGGCATCGAGTTTTTTGACCCAATCTTGCATGACCATAACCCGTCCGGCATTTGCTTGTAACTCTGCAAAATCCAGATACATCGTGACAATATGGTTGAGGTGATCCAGTTCTTTTTCATTCAAATAATTCTTGGCGATGCCCACATCTGTTTTTCGGATTGGACCCTTGGAAGCATTCTTCCATGTGGTCAGGCCCATATTAGACTTTTCGCTGTCCGCGCGTGAATGAATAATCTCCGCCGCTGTTTGGCCGGTGATGGCGAAGTGCAATTTATTTTGTACGGTAGCGAAAAATTGTTTTGTGATTTCCTCGTTTGGATCATAGTCGGCACTGCATTGGGCATAAATGTCAGTGATCTTCTGATAAAATCGCCGCTCGCTGGAGCGAATATCACGAATTCTGGCAAGTTGCTCTTCAAAATAGTCTTTACCAAAAATTTGCCTCGGATCTTTCAGTCGCTCATCATTCATGGCAAATCCTTTGATGATATACTCTTTGAGGATTTGCGTTGCCCATATCCGAAAGTGGGTGGCCTTCTTGGAGTTGACACGATATCCCACGGCAATAATGGCATCGAGATTATAAAACTTGGTCTTGTAGGTTTTACCGTCATCGGCAGTATGTTCCAAAATGGAACTAACTGACTCTTCCTGTAATTCCATGCTTTCAAAAATGTTTTTCAGATGTTTGGTAATGGCAGGTCTTTGCACGCTAAATAATTGGGCTATTTTACCCTGTGTGAGCCAAATGTTTTCATCCCGCAAATAAATCTCAACTTTCACTTGCCCGTCAGGTGTTTTGTAAAGCATGAACTCGGTGAAGGAGTTGTTGGCTGGTCTGGTTTTGGTGTATCGTGTTTGCGACATTTTGGCGGAGAGGGTGGGATTCGAACCCACGAACCCTTTCGGGTTACACGCTTTCCAAGCGTGCCGGTTCAGCCACTTTCGTACCTCTCCGGGAAAACGAACAAAATTAAATTTTCATTTCAAGGACATCTCTAAAAACCCCGCTTGTCATCCTGAACACATTCGCTACGCTCAGTGTAAACTCCGTGAAGGATCTGCTTGATAACAAAGTGGATTCTTCGCGGAGTTTACCCTGAGCCCGAGCAGATTCTTCGCTTCGCTCAGAATGACAAAGCGAAGGGCTCAGAATGACAAATTGTGGTTTTCATAGGTTTTTAGAGATGCCCTCAACTTCAACACCTTTGCGTAAATTTTTAAAAAATCCCTTTAGCACGCCGGCGCACTTTTCATGCAATACATGAGGAAAAATTTCAATCTTATGATGCAGTCTTTTGTCGGTGCTGAAATCATAAAGAGAACCGCACGCCCCCATTTTGGGTTCCATACAACCGAAAACCACGCGTGGGATGCGGGCGTGAATGAAGGCACCCATACACATGAGACACGGTTCGCACGTCACGTAAACCGTTACACCCTCCAGACGCCAGCTTACCTGAGAACCGATCAATTTTTTAAGCAACAGTATCTCGGCATGACCCAGCGGGTCTTGGGTTGTCTCGCGCATATTGTGAACGCGGGCTATCACCTCACCCTCCATCACCGCCACGGCGCCGATCGGCACTTCTCCCATGGAAGCCGCGGACAAAGCCTCCTTGAGTGCCTCCTCCATATAATGTTCGTGTTCACGCATAAATGACCAGAATGGTGCCGCTACTTTCTGGCATGGGTTGACTGCCGAAACAACCAAAAACTTGACTTGGAGCCTCAATCCATTTTAAGGCTTGTCCAGATGTCCCCCCCACCCTTCACGGTAGATATTCCTTACAGTGACGCGGCAAATGATTTCGCTCCTTGTGCAGGAACCTCCGGCAGTTTTTTTCTCGATTCTTCACTGATTCACCACAAGCAAGGGCGATTTTCTTTTTGGGGTTTCAACCCGCAAACACAGTTTGAATCCAGCGGAGGGTTTATCACGCGGGAAGGGCATACCACTATTACCTCTCCCGTCAGCGCGCTTCAGGAGTGGTATCAGGAAAAAATTTTAAATCTTCCGTTTGATCCCTACTTTCCGTTTTGCGGCGGACTCGTTGGTTTTCTGGGTTATGAATGGGGAGCCTCTCTTGAAAATATCGATACCGCCTCCGGCAAAGAATATCTTTCGCTTCCCGATAGTTGGTTTGGATTTTACGACACGGTGGTAGGTTACGATCATCTGGAGAAAACGGCGTGGATTGCATCATTGGAGTCACAAGAAAAAGCGGAAAGATTGGCAGAACAAATTATTCGCAATCGGAAAATAAAAGAGGACATATCCGAAAATTGTCATCCCTGCGAAGGCAGGGATCCACTGGATTCCCGCTCCCTGCCTACTACCTACAGGGACAAGCTCCGCGGTAATGACAGCAAGAGTGTAGAAAATTATTTGCACGCGGTGGAAAAGGTGTTGAATTATTTGAAAGCCGGAGATTGTTATCAGGTCAATCTCTCCCAGCGCTTTATGGCTTCGGTTAGTCTCTCACCGTGGGAGCAATATTTAAAATTAAGGAACGCCTCGCCGGCACCTTATGCCGCCTACATCAACACGGGTCTCTTCCAGATTCTCTCTTCTTCTCCCGAATGTTTTCTGCACGCCAAAGAAGATGGAACTCTTCTTACGCGCCCAATCAAAGGCACCAGAAAACGCGGTGCAACGCCCGACGAAGACCGCCGACTCCGCACAGAACTGGAAGAGAGTCACAAAGATAAAGCGGAACTGCTGATGATTACTGATCTGGAACGAAACGATTTCGGAAAAATTTGCAAACCGGGAACGGTGGAGGTGCCGCAACTTCGCGCTGTGGAAAGTTTTGCGCAAGTGCATCATCTTTTATCCACGATCACCGGAAAAAAACGGGAAGATTTGAATATTATTGATTGCCTCGCCGCTTGTTCGCCCGGAGGTTCCATCACGGGCGCACCAAAAATTCGCTCGATGCAAATTATTGAAGAACTGGAACCCGTGAAGCGGGGAATCTATACCGGATCGATCGGATATATTGGTCCTGCAAACACGGCCCACTTCAACATCGCGATACGCACGCTCATTCTGAAAGATGCCACCGCCTACTTTCACGCAGGCGGTGGCATTGTTATCGATTCTGATCCCCTGCAGGAATATGAAGAGACCCTCGCCAAAGCAGGCGGTATCCTTCAATCTCTATCATAGGGGCTCACGTCGCCCCCTCCAACGGCAAAGCCGTTGGAGCCTCCCCCTCTCGCTCGCTCTGCTCGCTTCTCACTTATCTGAAATTTCTTCCCAACAAGTAACCAGTGTCCGATCACCACCTGTTTCATCTAATGCGGCGCCAACAGCGCCTTGGCAATACGTGTGAGCCCCAACTTGAACAAACGGAACGGCGTAGAATGAAGCGGCTCTTTGCAAAAGAACGGGTTCTCCCGTTTGCGTATTGGCAACATAGGATTCCGTTACTTTTTGTCTCTGTTGGGTTGTGTCATCAGTCATCACATTTTGTGCATTATAAATAACAAAACGGCTGGAACCCACAAAAGTGCCTCCGGAAACATATTGATTGGTGACTTTGGCAATGCGAACGCGTTTCACGTCAGATTGCGCACCCGCCAATGTCAAAGAGTTACCTTCCGCCGAATTGCCCGTGAATAAAACAGTTCCATCCCCACTCACTGGAGCGGGACCATTCAGTGCAAAACCGTCCGGAATATTTCTTACATCACTTTTGATCTGATAATTTGCCGGATCCAAATAAAGCAAACGTCCATTTCCCAAACTTTGAGGTGCCCAAGGATTTCCGGCATCTCCAATCAGCAAATAACCGCCCGCAAAAGCAAGTGCCGCGGGGTTTGCAAGAGGGAGTCTTTTTAAAACATCAAATTGGCAGTTGGTTAATTTGCTACTATCAAATTTTCCAAGTGCACCCGCAGTGGAGTGCGTCAGATCATTTTTTCCCAAAACATAATAGATTTGCGCCCCCGCCAAAATAGCAGTGGGAGTTGATGTGTCCGCATCCAGAATGGGACAGTCGAGAGGAACTTGATTACTTCCTTTTTTGGGATCGATAAAAGAAACGCCGCCATGCAGTCCGTTACTCCCGGTGTACATAACACCGATGTAGGGCCCCACCGCTCCCCAAGAATAAAAACGCTTCGAATCATCGGAAAGAGAAAGGCTGAAAGGAAAATCGGGTTCCGCTGTTGATGGCGACGGATTTCTGTTGATAGGAACTCCAACCAAATCGGTCGTATAGTTTGACTCATTATTACCTTGGTCCGTGGTACGAGACCGGACCACAAAAAGGGTTTCGCCATCCTGACCCGGAATTAATGTTTGAACATCTCCATCAACATACGCTTCGAAAACTTTTTTCAATGCGGGGAATCCCTTGTCTTGCAACACTTCATGGGGTTGGGGTTCTCTGGGTGTTACCGGATCTGCGGCACAACCTGCGGCTAAAACAATTCTTGTCATAAACTCCTCCTTGGAAAGGACTATGGACTATGGACCATGGACTATGGACTATGGACCAGTTTCTTTCCTAATTAAGTTTTTAGTCTATGGTCTATGGTCCATAGTCAGTATTCACTGTTTCCGTTAATAATTGAAATCGCGTCCAAATCAAAACCCTGTTCTCCACTGGTGGTGCAAAGCGGGGAACCGTCTGTAGCGCTTGTCGTGTAAGTTGGATCTCCCGGCACACATGTATTCCTATCCTGAATTTTTATAAAACGAACCGAACTAAAACCCGTTTCTTCCAAATCATAAGAATCGCCGCCGGAAACATTTGGGTCCAACGGATTGGCTGTGGCATTCACAACATGCGTTCCAGCGCAACCGGCATAAATATGCTGGGAATCAAAAGCATTGCAAGGATAAGTATAAAAATGAACTCCATCCTGACTCACAGAAACTTGGGCGCGCTCTGCGAAGAGACCATAATAAGAAGAATCAAAAATCGGATTTTCGAAAATAGTGAAATCGGAACCCGGACCATCCACAGGACGATATCCTCTGAACTCAATAAGAATTTTTCCGCCACCTCCCAAAGAAACAACGTTGGTTCCATTTATACGTGGAGGCCCATAAATAATGTTTGGAAAAAGATTAGCCCCATAACCGGAGTTGATTCCATACGTGATTGTCGCCACATCATCCGAACCGACAAACGCCTCGGACGACGGATTGGGAGTTGTTCTTTGCATTTTAATAAATTTTTGAAGAGGGGAAGAAAGTCCCTGAAACGAAGCGGTGAGGGTCACACTTCCATAACCTCTTAAAGTAGCAATGCCCTGCTGAATAGAAACAAGCGACGCATCGGAACTGCTCCAACTCAATATCCCCCGATTTCCCAGAGGTGTTATAAAATCATTTGAAACCGCGTGAACCAAACCGGAATCAAATTGCAAATCGCACGAAAGAGTTTTGGTCTCCCCCACCAGCCACGGAGAAGCATCCGAAATAAAGGTAATGGACTGAAGCACTTCGGGAGCGGGCACAATTTGCGGCGGAGAAATTCCGGAAATATTCACGGAAATAAAATGACTGACAAGACCGCACTGCACACCGATTTGCGCGGAACCATTATTCAAGGGCGTGACAAGTCCAGACTGCGTCACTACAGCGACGTTTGCATTCGAAGAGGAAAAATGGAGATCACACAGGAGAGAAGAACGAAGTGAATCGGGAAAAGAATTTGTCACAAGAGAACCATTTGAAAAAACGGCATCCAAAGTAGTTTGAAAATTGTTGGGACCAACTACATTGATCGCATTTTGATGAAAAATCAGTTGGGTCAACGAAATAATTTCCGGCACAACAATCACATCGAGAAAAGCGGACTGATTTAACATAGAAGCGCGGATCGTTGTCTGACCGGTTGTCAAAGCCTGCAACGTTCCCGATTGAGAAATCATTGTCACCGAACTATTTTGTGAAAACCATAAAATAGAATCGGGAAAATCATCCGTTCCACGATAAGCATTATTAATTTTTCTTTCATCGGACAAAAGCACATCAAGTCCAAGTTGTACCGAATGATTCGCTTCCACAATCAGGGGGGAATTCTTCGCGATGCTTACAGAAACCACACTCAAAGCGGGAGACGATGAAGCATCCAAGACAGAAGGGGCAGGCGGTGAAATATTTTGAATAGGCGTAGAAGAATTCCCCGCATCAGAAATAGAAGTGGTGTATCCACACGACGACAAAAAAAGAAGAGCCGCAAAGATGGGAAAAAAGAACTTTAACATACACGGGAAATCCAAGCCCCATAGACCAAAGCCAGTCAGGAGTGTCAACGCAAAACCTCCTCCGCCCCATATGCAAAGGGGTGAGCGCCAGCAGTTCTTGGGGCCGCGGTTCCCGACGGGTCGGTTATACTCCGCAAACTCTTCGAGTTTGCTTCGCAACCCAGCAAAGCTGGGTCTTGACAAATCCGCCTATCGCCAGCAAAGGCTGGCTTTGCCAGTCCGCGCAGCAAAGTCGTTAGACTTTGCGGAGTCAAATAGATAAACCCCAAGAACTACTTGCGCCCACCCCTTTGACCCCTATGTGATTGTTTTTGCGGGGAGGAGGCGTTTCTGTTTCGTAAAGCGCCGTTTTGACCGGAGGCGTACGACGAGTGAAATTTTGACAGATTCCTGAATTTAGAAGATGACGAAGGAAATCTTCTAAATTCATTCTCGGAATCTGCCAAAATTTCGGGAGGAGAAGCCGGAGGGAAGGCGCAGAAACAGAAACGCCTCCTCCCCGCAAAAACAACCCACGTCCCCTTAAACACGCACGCACTTGCGTCAGCGCAATTAGAGGCGGAGAGAAAATCTTGATTGCTTATGCGGGGGGAAGTGGTTAATTGTGATGTATGCAAGTTTGGATCAATGGACAATTGGTGGAGGAAAATGAGGCTCGCATTTCTCTTTTTGATCGGGCTTATCTTTATGGCGAAGGAGTTTTTGAAACGCTTAAAACTTATGCGGGGAAACCGGCGTTTATGGAGAGACATTATTTTCGTCTTCGATCTAATTGCGAAAAATTAAATATTCCCCTACCCTTTTCAGAAAAAGAATTTGCGAAGGGATTGATGGATGTCATCAAAGCCAACGGCTTAAGTGAAGCGGCGATCCGCATTACGGTGAGCACGGTTGGCGCTTCTTCCAATATCACCATTTTTGCAAGTCCCATCACAATCAATCCGAAATTTTTTGAAACCGGAGTCAAAGTGGAACTTCTCATCACTTTCACAAATGATCCCATCGCTACCGCCGGCATCAAATCAACAAGTTACATCACCAAAATGCTGGCCAGAACTCAGGCTGCAAAGGACGGTGTCTATGAAACAATTCTTAGAAATGAAAAAGGATATTGGGTTGAAGGAAACCGGACGAATTTTTTTATTGTATCAGAAGGTGAAGTAGTCACCGCACCCTTGTCAGACGGACTTTTGCCGGGCATCACACGCGAAATGGTTTTGGAAATTTTGAAGGAGCAAAAAATTCCGCACAAAGAAGATCACATCACCACCGAAATGATTCAAAACGCAGAGGAAATTTTCCTGACCGGTTCCACCAGCGAAGTCATGCCAGTTTATGAAGTGCTGGGGGTGTGGAGAAAAGAAGCGACACCAACATCTCTCGCCAGACAACTAAGAAAAGAATATCTGAAGAAAATTTAAACCGGCGTTTCAAGAGGGTTGCGGCGGTATTCTTCCGCATAATTATGGATATAGAGTTTCACTGACTCCGGATTCTTTACGAGCGGTTCAATATCCGCTGTATAATCGTTCGAAAACCGGTCAAGATTTTTCACCTTTTTGTCCAGTTCTCTTTTTACTTCCTCAGCGGAAATCCTTTTCCCAAGCATGTCCGAATAGCTGTCGCGGCGTTTGCCGATAGCCAAAGGGCTATCGTTTGCCACCTTGACTCCTCAAAAGCTTGGGGAGTTCCAGAAACTTTGCGATTTCCGTTTTTTCACAATATCCCGCAAACTCGGAAAAATCCTTTCTGGAAAAGGAATCCAGATTCAACCTCAACGATTCGATAAGTTTTTCGTCAAAAAATACCGTCCTGAATAATTTCAGGTAAAGATAATCAAACAAGGCCTTGGGTTTCACCGCCATTTTTATCTGAAAACCGTTTTTATCCAGAATTTCATAACCGTCAAATAACCCTTCCTTGATATTTTGATAAATAAACCGCCCCAGCTTGTTTGCAAAGGATCTCTTCGTTTTCAACGTCACGGAAGTAAAAGCATAGACGGCCTCCGTAAGTACACCATGCTTCTGAAGCACATATTCGGTGCTTAGATAGGAAGGCTCGCAAAGTTTATTGGCGATAAATTCAGGATAAGCCTCCACACTTGCTGTTTTTTCATAGTATGCGCCCGTGACGTAAAAACCCTTTTTAAGCTGAACAATCAGGCCTTTCTTCAGCCACCGTTTGACATCCGCATAGAGACTGTTTTCGGAGAGTTCCATCACCTGCAAAAAGGCGTTTTTATCAAAATAGCTTAAAGGAGATAATGTTTTGAGTTTATCGACTTGATTCATAATTGGTATGTATTATATACCAATTTCGAATTATGTCAATTCTTCGATCTAAACGCCGTCTCAATTCCTATCGCGGAACAAATGCAGTTTTCATATGTTGCTGGATGTATTGGGTGAGGTAGTCTTTTGCGGCTTTGACGGCATCGGGCAAAGAGGAACCTTTTGAAAGGCCTGCGGCGATAGCGGAAGAAAAGCGGCAACCGGTTCCTCTGGGAGATGGGCCCGGAATTCTGGCGGCGCGAAAAACTTTCACATCTTTTCCATCGTAAAAAACATCAATCGCTTCTCCTTCCAGATGTCCCCCCTTCACAATAATTGCCAATGGTTTTTCAGGGAAACGTCCCGCGCGCAATATTTTGACATCATCATAAATCCGCTTGGCCGCCTTGATTTGCGTCTCTTCATTATAGATATTCAATCCCGCAAAGGTTCCCGCTTCCTCGAGATTCGGCGTAATTACAGTCGCCAGCGGAAGAAGTTGTTGGCGTAAATGAGTGTAGGCCCTCTTTTCCAAAAGCGGTGTGCCGCTTGAAGAATGCAAAATCGGGTCGATGACAATATTGGGAAAGTGTCTTGCGTTCAAAAACCAGACAAGAGCCATGACAATGGAACCTTCCGCCACCATACCAATCTTGACGGCACCAACGAAACGCCCATCACAGGCCGCCGATAGTTGCTGGGTTAAAATATCGGCCGGAGTTGGATGGATTTGCAAAACGCGCTGATCATTTTGCGCGGTCAATGCAGTGATAGCAAAAATAGAGGGAACGCCGAAATCTTTGAGGGTGGTCAAATCGGCCTGCACACCCGCGCCACCGGAAGGATCAGACCCTGCAATAACAAGAACGTGTTTCATAAAAAAGACCACGGACAATAGACCAAGGACTATGGACCAAAAATAAAAAGGCGTTTAGTCCATAGTCCTTGGTCCATAGTCTATGATGGTCCTTTTTGCAAAATATCGGGTTACTTCAGCGATGTCTGGGGCTCCTGTAAGTGCGGTGATCATTGCGACAGAAGCAACGCCTGTTTCCAGAACTTGATTGAAATTTTTGCGGCCGATTCCGCCGATGGCCACGACGGGCACTTTCAAAGTTTCGACCACTTTTCGCAATTTTTCGAGACTTTGCACGGGGTGCCCGGGACCTTTTGTTTTGGTTGGGAAAATGGCGCCAAAGGCAACGTAATCGGCGCCCGCTTTTTCAGCGACCAAAGCCTCTGCCAAAGAATGCGAAGAATATCCGATCAACATTTTGGAGCCCACTTTTCGACGCACCTCTTGAACAGGCATATCATTCGCTCCCACATGAATCCCGTCGGCCCCAACCTCCAGAGCCACGTCAACAAAATCATTCACGATAAATGTAAAATCATATTTTTTTTTCAGCATCATTATATTCCTAGCAATTGTTTCTGGTCCACAGTCCATGGTCCATAGTCCATGGTCCTTCTTCATTCTCAATTGAACAATTTTGGCGCCGCCTCGCAAAAAGGCTTCCGCCAATTGCACATGAGATTTGTCCGGCCGAAATTGATTATCGGCGATGGTATAAAGACCTTGAAGATTCTGAGACATGCGGCAAGGCTTAACACTCTTTGACTTGTCTGACACGGAAAAAAAGAGGGTATCTTTGAGAAGAAGTTACACGAGGATAAATTTTTCAGAGCTTCTTAGGCCGCCTTGTACAAAACTCTGTGGTTTTTTTCGATTTCTTCCCAAAGAATACTGTCTTTCCCATTTTTGGCGATTTCTTTTGGAGTGTATCCCAACGCCTCAACAGTTTGTTGTGTCGGCCACGCCGCATGAGAGAGGATTGCCGGCCTTTCAATGGGGGGGATGGATTCGAAATCTTTGGAAATCACTACCATATCAATGTCGCTCCATTCATCGGCTGTCCCTTTTGCATACGAGCCATACAAAAGCACTTCTTGAGGGTGAATGCCCCGCTTCTTCAATTCGGCAACAAAAATATCGATGACTGAATCTAGATCAGTCAGTTTTTTTTGACCCATTGAAATAGCTCCCGTGTTGGTTTTAAAAGAGATTGAACAAATTTTTCGGAATATTGTTGTTGCATTTCAGCTACATCTTCTAGGTATTTTGTACTTAAATAATGAGGAGAAAGATTTAGAAGAGTTTCCAGCATTTCAGGGGGAAGCTCTTTTTTTGCAAGACGAAGCAGTTTTTCAAGACTGTGTGTTCGCGGAGGAATTGTATCCGTCTGATGTTGTATGGCGGCTTTCAAAATTTTTTCAATGGCTTGATGACAAAAATGGAGGGCATAAAAAGGGCGTTGTTTATTGACTAAAATCTGCCCCGCAAATTCAATATCATTTTGGGCGGTTTCCAGCCATGTTCGAGTTTTTTTGTCCACGAAGGAAGACCTACAAAACTTATCATTCGGTTTCAATAGTAGAAAATATTTCCGTAGATTTTAAAACGGCTTGAAAGGGACAACGGGCATTGTACCGGAATAAACTTGCGGGGCTGAGAACTGACCGGAGATGCTTAATGGAAAAGTATCATCGGGTGTTTTCTGTTTTCTCAATTCGACAAGCCACTTCTCGGGAAGAATCGGATCAACCGATTTCCAAACTTTGGGAGAAAACTGAATTTTACCCTGAAGATTCATGCGATACCGGTCCAAGGTCGGGCTCAAAAAAATCTTTCCGGAGAGGTCCAGATTGAGATCTTCTCCCTTGAAACGCAATGACTCCAAATTGATGGCTCCCCTGTCAATGGCCCCTTTTATCTGGGAGCCTTTGTCGGCCAACGAAAGATCGGGAAGGGGGAACGTCCCCATTTCACCCAAAGGCAGGTCCCCTCCCTTCAGAAAAAGTTTGTCGAACGTCAGTTCTATTTCGCCGGTCGTTCTCAAAGGTTGTTTGGCATCGTAGTTAATTCGGATATCGCCATCGACAGAAGAAGAAAGTTGCAATCCGATCTTCTGCTGAAACAAAGGAATCTGGCTCACGTCAACATTGTAAAGAGAGCAAACGAGCTCCCATCCCTGATCGGAATTATGCAGAGATCCTTCCACTTCCATTTTTCCCATTCTCAGATCGAAACTGATTCTGGGCCCCCCAAACAAAAGCGAAAAAAGTCCGGCGCGGGCTGTCATGCGTTCGGCTTCCAACACCTTATCCTCTTTTCCCTGTTTTAAATGGCTGATTTTGAGATTTTTGAGACGCGCCCCGCTAAACCAATACGTACCGATATCTTCTATCTGCACCACATAACCCGGCCCCAGCGCTTTTTCGATCGACCCGATAATGCGCCCCTTGACTGCATCCATCGGAAACATCCAATACGTCAGAAAAATAAAACTAAAAATAAACAGACCGACGTAGAAAATATATTTAAGACCCCGTGGCATAATTAAAAAATCAAAATTTAAAAATCAAAAATTGCAAATCAAAATTTTAAATTTTGCATTGCAATCTTGATTTTTGATTTTTGCATTTTGGTTTTTGCATCTTCCCTTATCCACCCGCTCCTTGCAGACGATAAGTACCTGCCTGAAAAGAGACATCGAAGAGTTGTTTGTTGTCGAAACGTCTTTTGATCTGGATCTGTTTGACTTTCAAAAAGAGCTGGGGATGATGTTCGATATTATAAAGATAATCGATCAACTGAGGCACCGTCACACGGGTGATGCGCACATCCACAGAAACTTCATCAAATAATTCAGAAGGGGTGGAGCCCCTCTCTTTGATATTTTCAATCCGGTCTTTAATTCCGCTTTTGTCGGCAAGAGTTTCCATCGTCGTTGTAATCGTGGAATCAAAGCCCTTGGTAATTTGTGATTCGGTTGCTTTGAGTTGTTGCTGTAATTGCTGATACCGCTCCAACTCACGAACGATTTGTCTCTCTTTGTCCTGACCTTGTGTAATCTGCGTTTCAAGACTTCCCAGTTTGCTTGAAGCCAGAGAAAGCGGCAAACCCAGAATGAACAAAACAGCAACCCCTGCACCGATCAACGCATAGATCTGTTCACGCGGTTGCAAACCCAAAAAAGTATTATAGAGAGCCTCAAAATTGAATCGCCGAAAATGTTGTAGATTGATCGCCATTTTTATGGTTTTTCCTCTTTGGGAGATAACTCCATTGTCATTTCAAACTTCACTTCTCCCTCTTTGATGCCCTTTCCAACATTGCCCGGAGTCACTTTTTTGAAATATGGAGACGCCTCAAGAGCCGCCTTTATTTTATCAACCGCGATAAACGAATCAACCCTGCCGGCCAGACTCATCTTATCTCCCTTGATATTGAGATCTTCCACATCAAGCTGGATATCTTTTCTGCCGGGAATCTTTGATGAGATTTCCTTGATAACATCCAAAACCGGAAGTCCCTTGATGTCCGATAATTTTGAAGCCCGATCCTGAATACGCGCCTCATCGCTTTGCAAAAATTTAAGCGCCGCTCCGGGCGAAGAGAGTTGTTTTTTTGTCGCGGTGGTAAGCACTTTCTGTACCATACCCGTCACGCGACTGTTCAACGCATTGAGATGTTTGGAGAGAAGATAATATTTCACGCTAAAATGGGTGAGTCCCAGAAAAAAAATCAGGCCGACCGCAATTCCTACATGGCGAAGTGTTCCTCCCAGCTTTTCAACGTCCCCCTTGTACGCAAAATCTCCGATGCGAAAATTAATGGAGGGCATGCCGCCCGCCGCAACACCACGCAATGCCAGAGCCAGACCTTGCGTCATCATGGCCCGGTGTGTGGCTATTTTTCCCAGTTTGCTGAAATGAAAAGAGGTGCAATCAATGTAGGTCACATTCTGCTTTAAACGCATTGAAAGATAGCGATCGAGTGTTGGAATGCGGGACGTGCCGCCGCAAAGATAGATTCCCTCAACAGCCACGCCTTCCTTGTTCTGAAAAGCAAAAAATGCCTGACGAATATTTAAAATCAATTCGTCTATCGCTTCCTTCATCGCCTCCCCGACTTGACGGGACAAATCATCGAGCACATCTCCCTCTTGGGGAATGCCACCCATCTCAATTTTCATGCGTTCGGCTTCTTCATGGGGAACGTTCAGTTTTTTCTGGATTGTTTCGGTAATCTGTTTTCCCGCAACCGAAACAGAACGCACAAAAGAAAGTTTTTTCCCCTTACACAACACCAAATTGGTTTTGGTGTGTCCGATATCAAGAATGGCGTAAGGTCCCTCCGGCGGCACCATGCCAAGGGAGACAAGATTCAAATATTCCACCTCTTCGACTGTAATTATTTTGGGATCAACACGGCAGTTTTGCAACATGTTAAACCACCGCGCAAACTCATCGCGGAGTGTATAGAGAGTTAAAACATCAGACGATTCTTTGGAACTCGTCAAAACATAATAATCAACGATGAGATTTGTGAGGTCGAAGGGGATATAGGCTTCCAACTCAAACTCAAGAGTCTGGTCAATTTTTTTGAGACTTCCGAAAGGAAGCGTCACCACGCGTGAAGAAACTTTCTGGCCGGGATAACCGCAAATGACCTGATCCCATTTGATGCCAAAGTCGTCGATCATCCCTTGAAGTGTGACGGAAATCGACTCTTCCGGTTTTAAAATTTCATTGTATTGGATTTTGCGTTCAAAAAAATTGACAAACTCAAAACTTTTAAACGAGCGTTCGATCTTGGCAATCTTGATCGAATAGGTCCCAATATCAATACCAATAATTGTTTGAGGCATAAAATTTATAACAGACCATGGACTATGGACCATGGTCTATGGACCAACTGCTTTTTGTTTCCGGTCTGTAGTCTATTGTCCATGGTCCATAGTCCTTTCATTACTCCACTTTCCAATAAAGCGTTTTCCACTTTGTTGTATCGGATCCCCCGCCTTGTCCCAGATCAATCACCGTATTGATTTTTATCACGGTATCGTTCACTTGTCCTGTCAATTTCAAACTAAAAAAACGGCTCTGTGTTGCAATCCAGTCGGCAAAAACCAAAGGTTGCGGTGCATATCCCCCCGTCCCCGCAGGAGACGGCGTCTGCGGGGCCGGCGCCGCTTTCAGGACCTCCAACAATTTTGCGTCCAAAGACTGGGCGATTTTGTTTTTATCCGGCACAGCCCCCGTACATCCTTCTTTAACAGCCTGAACAAGCTGATCCAAAATTTCTTCGTCCGTCGGTTTAATCGGCGGCAAATCCGTGCGGGTCTCAGTATATCTTAAGATCAAAGACTTGACGACCTCGTTTGGGGCGCGGCAAGCATTTATTTGTGGTTTTCCGGCAGAACTTGTCGCCCCATAAATTGTAAAAAGATCGGACACAGCACCCCACCAGCTATCACGCACTCCTTCCACCAAAAAAATATCGGCCGGAAGGGAAAATTTCCCATTTTTAGTCGCCATCTGGCCCGGAAGACGGTTGCGATAAATCGAATCTTCACTACCCGCTTCAGACCCGCCAAAATCATTGACCACTTCATTGGAATCAACCCAATCGGCGATATTTCTCACCACATCAACAATTTTCAAATCCTCATTTTTAAAAAGATCAGCACTTTGTGAAAGCACACTCATCAAAAAATGTTTGTAGGCATCATAACCATTTTCACCCTGCAATTCTTTTTTGAGGGGATCTTGCGAATAAATATAATTTAAATCAATCTTGGAATTTTCATCGGTGCATTCTCCGTCAAAATCTCCCTCAAATTTCAAAAATTCTTCCACACCGGCAAGCGCAAATCCGGCCATCATTTGGGATGCTTCCTCTTTTTCTTTGGGGGTTTTTTCTTCTCCTTCTTCGCCTTCCTTTTTCGGTTCTTCGGGACTCTCACCGGACAAAAAGAGTCTGAAGAGGGCCGTTTTCATCGGAAACTGTTTGCAAAGGGGATTTGAAAGATCCATGGGCAGTTGCATGCCGGCAGAAGCGGCGCTGGCATTAATTTGCGATTGAATGGAATTCCCGATTTTCAATTCAAGACGAACCAAATTGTAGGCGGAGCTGGCCAGATAATAAGCCTGCAAGCGTTCTTTTTGGCGAATCGACTGATGGTATTCAATCTGGGAATCATAGGCAAACGCAACTGCCAGCATGGTGAGCATGACAATAGCACCCAACACCAAAAGCAGGGCAATGCCTCTTTTGGACTGTGGACCATGGACTATAGACCATGGACTGTGGACTATGGACCATGGACCATGGACCATGGACCATTTTTTAGTCTTTTGTCCATTGTCCATAGTCTATGGTCCTTTTCTAGAAATCAATCGCATTGCTGTACATTCCAATCCAAGCCACCGTGGCCAATGAAATATCCTCATCCTTGTTGTCGGGATTTTCAAAATCGAATGTCACTTTCACGGCGCGAGGAAGTCTGGACATTGTATCACTTTCGGTGTTCCAACTGCTTTGCCATTCGTATTTTCTGCCATCATAATATTCAAATTTTATTTTCTTCACTTTTTCCGCAAGGGGAATCCATATTCCCCCTTCATCGGGTTTATCGGTGAGCCATTTTGATTCGCGGCGCATCAAAATCAGCAAATCGCGATTGTCCGGATCGGACTCCAGTTTGTAACCGATATTGCAACTATCCGACTCCCGCGCATTTTTAAAAAGCCGCAAATGCGCCAAAGACGAGAATTGCAGAGTCTCGGAATCTCCCTTGAAGGCTGTTTTAATTTGGGGAGAGCCTTGACGCTGACCCTGCTCTGCAGGCGTATTGGCCAGCAAAAAAGCCATTGAAATGTCCTGCACCATTTTTTCGGCTGACACACGGGCGTTATGATAAACCTCGTTTCGCTTGTCGATTCTCTGTCTCGCATTGATGGTCTGCGCCGTCGTCTGCCAGATCATCAGCATAATAACAGAGACCAAAGATACGGAGACGAGCACTTCAATGAGTGTGAATCCAGAAGACAGACGACAGAAGACAGAAGACAGAAAATCATTTTTCTGACTCCTATTTTTCTGACTTCCGTCATCTGACTTCTGTTTTCTTCTACAGTTTAGAAATATGCGTGACAATATCAAAGCTCTGCTCCTTCCCCAATTCTTCCCATGAAACGGTCAATTTAACTTCACGAACCATTTCCTTGATTTGATCCGTCACCACATGCACGATAGCTATCATAGGATCTTGCTGGGCACTGGATCCTTCCGGCGCGGGGATCTCCACCTTGCGCATTTTATATTCCCATTTGTATGCTTCATATGGTTTTTCAAAAACACCGTTTTCGCTTTTATCCTCCGGAAAACTTCCCTGCTGAAATTGTTCCTTGTCGAGTTGCAATAAAATATCGGCCATTTTTTCTCTGGCCAAAAAAGTGGCAAGACTTAGTTTTTCGGCGCGCCCATAAATTATCATGGATTGCCCCTGAAAATTAACGAGAGCCAAAAGCGCTACAGCCAAAATGGCAAGTGCAACCATGACTTCAAGAAGGGAAAATCCTTTTGGGGACAAGGGACTATGGACCATGGACCATGGACTGACTACACCTCTTTTTTTTGTTTTTGGTCCTTTGTCCATTGTCCCTTGTCCATAGTCCTTCCCCATCATCTTTCCACCTCCGCCTGAATATAATCTGCCTCGATTTTGCTTACCCCCGAAATTGGATTTACCTTTAATCCATAATGAACTTCATCATCTTTATCTCGCAAGTTAATCACGGAACGCTCTACATACCCTTGAGGGAAAAAATAAATATACGCTTTGCCCGAATCAACAGGAGCAATTTGGTGCTCAGCATAAATATCTTTAAAATAAACTCCTTTGGGAAGATTGTAGGGTTTTGTTAACGAAGATTCCTGAGGGCTAAATGTGGTTTCTTTTTTCTCTGTTTCTTCTGTTTTCTGTCCTCTGTCTTCTGTCTTCTTTTTCTGAAATGCCTCTTCCTCTTCTCTCGTTAATGTAAAACTGTCAGAAGTTCCTTCCACCCAGAAACTTGGTTCATCGAGATCAAAAACAAGTCGCAGAGTCACCCCTTCGGTGGCAGATTTGTTATAAAGATAACGGATGGTGGAAGACAGTCGCCGCGTGGTTGATTTAAAATCCCAAGCAAGTGTTTTACCCACTTGCCCTATCGCAAGGCCCATAATAAGCCCCACGATCACAAGAGTTACCATCAGTTCAATGAGGGTAAATCCAGAAGAAGACCGTGGACCATAGTCCATGGACCGTGGACCATGGACTATGGACCATGGACTAACTACACTCTTTTTTTTTGTTTTTGGTCCATAGTCCATTGTCCATGGTCCGTCCCCTACTCTTCCGAGCTCTTGATGTCATCATCCGTTCCCTCTTGGCCATCGGGACCGCTTGAGGTGATTTCATACGGATGTCCCTGGGTGCCCGGGCTGACGTAGGAAAAATCATGTCTCCAAGGGTCAAGAGGAACCTTGCCCCCCTTCAGATAACCACCCGGTTGAAAACGTTTTGAATCCGCGGGAGCTTCGACAAGGGCTTTGAGTCCCTGTTCTGTGGTAGGATAATTGCCACTGTCCAAACGATATTGTTCCATAGCTTGTTCGATCGATTTGATCTGTGTTCTGGCGGTATCCGCCTTTGCTTTTTCCAAACGCCCCATCACGTTGACGGTCACCATGGCGGCGATCAATCCCAAAATGGTAATGACCACCATGATTTCAATGAGTGTCATACCTCTATTGGCTCCAAGTAATCTCTTCATATCTCCCCCCCCCTTTTTTTTTAAATTAAAAATAAAAAATCAAAAACACATATTAAAAACCAAAAATCCTTATTTTTTTATTTATATTTTTTATTTTTGCTTTTTGCTTTTTTATTTTTGATCTTTTTATCCTCCTAGTTGGTTCAATTGTAAAATTGGCAACAGGATGGACATTACTATAAAAGAGACCACCCCTGCCATAACTAAAATCATGATCGGCTCCAAAAGTGTTGTCAAAGTGGAAACAGTGTTGTCCACCTGCGTGTCGTAAGCTTCCGCGACGCGCTCCAACATTTTTTCCATATCCCCCGTTTTTTCTCCGATGGCAATCATGTGCGTTACAATCGGAGGAAATTGTCCGCTTCTTTTTAAAGGATCTGAAACGGAAGCTCCTTCTTGTACGCTTTTCTTTGTTTCTTCAATAGCGCGGCGTATAACTGTGTTCGTCACAATATGACTCACAATGTCGAGGGCATTTAAAAGAGGAACGCCGCTATTTAAGAGAGTCGAGAGCGTTCTCGCAAAACGGGAAATAGCAATCATCCGGTTTAATTTTCCAAACAACGGCAACTTTAGCATCCATTTATCCAAAAATTCCCGTCCCTTTGGAGTCTTGAACCATTTTTTTAACAGGAACCCACTCAAGCCAAACAGGAGTAAAAGCAAAAACACAATCCAGCCCGTGGTCAGCGCATTGCTGACAAACATCAAAATACGCGTCGGCAGGGGAAGGGTTGCTTTGACATCCAAAAAAATCTGCGTGATTTGAGGAACCACAAACACAACGAGCATAATCATCAAAGCAACACCGACAATCGACATGATGGCGGGATAAATCATCGCTCCGATTACTTTGCTTTTGAGGCGTGCCTGACCTTCCGTAAAATCGGCGAGCCTGATCAACACAACATCCAGCGCGCCGCTGTTTTCACCGGCGTTCACCATGTTAACATAGAGATCGGTAAAAATTTTGGGATGGGCACGCATCGCGTCGGAAAGTTTTTGACCTTCCGTCACTTTTTCTTTGATCTGAGTCAGAACTTTTCTGAGTTTTGGGTTTTCAACCTGCTCGACAAGAGCTGTCAAAGAATCCACCAGCGGAATTCCCGCATTGACAAGGGTTGCCATCTGTCTTGTCATGCTAGCAATATCCTGAACTTTGATTCGATTTCCCCATTTACTGAAATCAACGTTGGTATTTAGAGAGAATTTTTTCTTGGCCCCACCTTCAAGAGTCAAAATCTGCGGAAAAATTCCCATTTTTCTAAGCTTCATCCGGGCCGCTTTGTCACTCTCGGCCTCAATGATACCGGAAGCTTTCTTACGTTGTTGATTAATCCCTGTGTATTCAAAAACGGGCATAAGAGTAAAAATTAAAAAGCAAAAATTAAAAATTTTTAAATTTTTAATATGTGTTTTTCATTTTTGATTTTTTATTTTTGATTTTTGCATTTTGTTAATCCGCATCTTCTTGTGTTGCGCGCATGATTTCTTCGACGGTTGTCCAACCCATCAACACTTTTTGCGCGGCATCTTCTCTGATTGTTTTCATTCCCTGTGCCTGAGCCACTTTTTTGATGGAGGAAGCGTCGGACCCTTTCACAATTTCTGCACGAATGGCGTCATCAATCATCATGACTTCGTGAATGCCAGTACGTCCGGAATATCCGGTTTCAAGACAATTGGGACAACCAACCGGTCGGTAGAATTGACGGCCTTTAAGATCTTCCAGTGTCAAACCAATTTTTTTTAATTCCACTTCTTCAGGGGTGTATTTTCTCGCACAATCTTTGCAAACACTTCGAATCAGTCGTTGTGCAATAATACAAATGACGGAGGACGAAACCAAAAAGGGTTCCACGCCCATATCAATCAAACGGGTTACCGTTGCGGCCGCATCGTTTGTATGGATGGTGGACAAAACCAAGTGACCGGTTAAGGACGCTTGAATCGCAATTTCCGCAGTTTCCCGGTCACGAATTTCTCCCACCATAATCACATCGGGGTCTTGGCGCAAAAAGGCACGAAGTCCCGTCGCAAATGTCAGATCAATTTTGGGATTAACCTGCATTTGGTTGATGCCGGGCAATTGGTATTCAACAGGGTCTTCAACCGTAATGATTTTCAATTCCGTAGAATTGATTTTAGAGAGACACGAATAAAGCGTTGTGGTTTTTCCGGAACCGGTCGGTCCCGTCACCAAAATAATTCCGTGATCTTTGTTGATGACACTCCGTATATATTCCAGATTTTTCCCGATGAATCCCAGCGTCTCAACATCAATGAGCACCGATGTCTTATCCAAAAGACGCATGACAACACTTTCGCCAAAAGCGGTTGGAATCGTCGACACACGAATATCGATATCTTTTCCGGCGATTTTGATTCGAATGCGTCCATCTTGAGGAATTCTCTTTTCGGCAATGTTCAAGCCCGCCATAATTTTTACGCGAGAGATGATCGAGTTCTGCGCCCTTTTGGGTGGGTGCATGACATCGTAGAGCACACCGTCAATTCGGAAGCGAACCGCAAGGTCCTTTTCAAAAGGTTCGATGTGAATATCACTGGCCTTCTGTTTGACAGCGCGAAACATCAAAGAGTTGACGAGGCGAATAATTGGGGCTTCATCGGAGGTGTCGAGCAAATCGACGGGTTCGTTGAAATCTTCCGCAATTTCTTCCATCTGTTCATCCAACTCACTCATCACCTGTTCACTCTTGTCGGTCGTCCGGTTGTAGACCGCGTTAATCGCGTTCACGATTTCATAAGAACCGGCAATGACGGGTTTGACATCGGAATTAAAAAGGAGGCGCAGGTCATCCAGAGCATTAAAATTGCTGGGATCGGCCATCGCTATAATGATAGACCCATCTTCTTTCTTTAACGGCAAAACCTCATTATCTTTCGCATAGTTAATGGGTAGGTGCTCCACCAGCGCCGGATCAATTGATTCGACTTCGATACGGCTTTCATAGGGAAAACCCAATTGAATAGAGAGAGCCTTGAGAATATCTTCCGTGCGCAAAAATTTAAGCTGAACGAGGGCTTCCCCCAGCTTAATCCCCTTTTCACGTTGAACGGCTAACCCTTGTTGGAGCTGATCTTCCGTCAATGAACTCGTCTCCAAAAGGATCGCCCCTAAACTTCTTTCTTCCATATATCCCCTATATTATTGATTTCCCTAAGATTTACTACAGCAAAGATTATATCATTCAACACCCTGTTGGTCCATAAAGCATTATTAATATCGGGAGTTACATATGGTACCAGGTACTATATGTAACTTGGTTAAATTACTCACCAATGTCGGGGGTGGTGCCGGGGGGGAGGGTAATTACTGCGGGACGTTTTATGGGGGTTTTGGTGGTTGTTGTTGTGGTGGTGGTCGTTGTCGTAGTGGTTTTTGGTTTTGTTGTTGCTGGGACGGGCCCCGCTTTTACCTGATTGGCGGGTTTCTTTTTTGGGGGAATAATTTGCACGGGTGGCGGGGTTGTTGTTTGAGTTTGAGTTTGAGTTTGAGTTTGAGTCTGAATTGTAGTTGTTGGAATAACAGATTTTTGTTTCTGATCGACGGATTCTGCGGGGGGAGGCAGGGGAGGCAATACAATGGTTACATGATTTTCCTCTTCCGGTTTTGCCGTAATAATCGGCGCGCTATTGGATGTGGAATAAACACCGCCCGGAAGAACAACCGCTCGTTCCGATGTGACAGGGCCCGGTTTCTTCGCCAAAATATCGAGCAGATCAAAATCGTGTGTCTTGATTAACTTATCCACGGTTGATTTTTCTTTCTTTTTCATAGTGGTATTCAGGAAGTCCTCCTGTTGCCCCAGTTTTTTGGCCAATACCCGGTTGAAGTCATCGGTATCGCGAACCACATAAGGAGTTACAAACAAAAGAAGATTCTTCTTCCGTGAGTTGGACTCCTTTTTCTGAAATAAATATCCCAAAAGAGGGATGTCACCCAAAACCGGAAGCTTGGTCCGTGTTGTTGTCACATCATCTTCCATCAATCCGCCGATGACCACCGTCTGTGCATCATTCGTGATAACAGAAGTGGTTACTTTTCTTTCCACAATAGCTTGGGTTCCCAAACCGGGATTTGCGGCCGTGGTGAAAGAAGAATATTTCTGGTCGATTTTCATTCGGACTGAGCCTTTTTCGGTAATTTGCGGTGTTAGCTTTAAGGTTAAACCCGCGTCAACACGTACGGGACTTCCCTGTGAAACAAGACCACTTGGTCCAAGAATATTACTTCCCGGTTCCGGTTCTTTCCGAATAATCTCGATCGTTGCTTCTTCATTATCCAAGGCCATCAGATTGGGGCTGGCAATCACATTGGTGTTTCCAAAAACGGAAAGGGCATTTAAAAAAGCGGAGAAGGCTGGCATATTAACCGTCTTTTTTGCTCCGTCGGCACCGATCACTTCGACGGCCACCGTTCTGGTGCTCAAAACCCCGCCTAAAAGACCGGGGGCATTCAGGAGAGCGGAGGCTTTATTTGCCGGATTGAAAGGATCAATCAAACCGGCCAACTGGTTAAACGCCTCTCCAAATCCGACGGTCGATCCCCCTGCAACACCGGCGGTCCAAGAAACTCCCGCTCTTTTGTCGGTCGTTAAGGAAAATTCAATGACCATAGCTTCCAGATAAACCTGTTTTCTGGGGATATCGAGTTTGCTGATTACCTTGTCGATCAATGTATTGAACGTTTTCAGATTCGAAGTAATCAGAAGAGAATTGGTGGCATCATCGGAACCGATTTTAAATTCTTCCAAATCAGCAATGACCGCCCCCTGAGCTACCGCTCCACCGGCCCCCGGCGCCTTGGCCGCTTGTCCCGCAAGCCCCTGCAGAACCGTGACCAAATCTTTGGCTTTTGCATATTTCAAATAATAGACATGAATTTTCCCCTCTGCCCCTTCTTCCAATTTGGAATCAAGGCGGCTGATCATGTCTCTGACTTTCTCAA
This sequence comes from Deltaproteobacteria bacterium, assembly GCA_016213065.1. NCBI lineage: Bacteria > Pseudomonadati > Myxococcota > Myxococcia > Deltaproteobacteria bacterium. Next base: position 9,031 of record JACRBV010000025.1, on the reverse strand, counting down.
TGGCCCGCTTGCTTGCCAACACGATAAGAGAATTGGTTCTTTCATCGGCAATAATTTTGGAAACCTGTGCAATCTCTTCCAGAGAACCACCCCCACCGCCGGGTCTGGCACCACCACCCCCTTGCTTCTTTTGTTCTTCAAATAAATTGAGAATAATACCGGCCATTTCTTTGGCACCGGCATAGTGTAGCGGAATAATTTCGACAACCTGTTGCGGGCCTTCCTGATCCAGCTCCTTAATAATCTTCATCAACCGGTCGATATTGGTGCCCGAATCCGTCAGCACCAGCGTGTTTGTTTCGGGATAGGCAAACAAATTTCCGTCTTTTGAAATCAAACCCTTGATCGCTTCGGCCATGTCATTAGCGCTGATATTTTCCATCTTGATAAGACGGGTGATGTAGCTGTCGGTATAAGGTGTCGTGTCAATGTGGGTTGGAATCGGAAAATTTTTGGCGTCTCTCAGGGGAATAATTTTCAAAATTCCTCCGGGCCCCGAAACGGTTGTAAAACCGGCGACCTGCAAGGCGGACAAAAAAGCCTGATAGGCTTCTTCTTTCGTCATCATTTTATTGGAAAGGATGGTCACTTTGCCGGAGACTTTGCTGTCGATAATAAAATTACGCCCCGTGGCTTTGCTGATTTGTTTAATCACTTCTTTGATGTCTTGATCTTGCACATTGAGATAAACTTTTTCATCACTGGGGTTGACAGCGGCTTCCTCCTCCGGTTTTTCCGGTACTCCATTCGGGGGTGCACTCTCCGGAACATCAGGTGATGAAGGCATTTCTCCCGGTGGAGCTCCCTCCTCCGCACCCGGCAAAGTAGCCGACCCTTCAGGAAGTTGGGCGAAGGAAGGACTATAGACCAAGGACCATAGACCAAGGACCAGCAATAAAAGAAAAACCCCCCTCCCCCTAAAGGTCTCTAGTCCATGGTCCATGGTCCATTGTCCTTTTCTACCGAATTTCATATTCCACTGTTTGATTGGCTCCCTGTCGCACCACATCCAAAACGAGCCGTTTTTCATCTTTCAACTGGTTGAAAATCTCAAACCCCCTCTTCACATCCAGTTCCTGATTATTGATCCTCTCCAAAATATCTCCGCGCTGGAGGCCCAGCTTATCAAAAATAGAACCTTGCTTCACCGATAAAATCTTCATACCCAAAACTTTTCCTCCAGCAAAGTTTGGTACCGCTCGAATGTCGGTGTAGAGTTGTTCCATATTCGAAAGAGCGTTTTGAACTTCCTTATGGTCGATAACAAACTTATTTTCACCTGATTTTTTAATCCCCTGCCCGGCGGGAACAGGTTCTTTCGACGCTTGGGGTACTGTCGGGGAAGAGGCCGTCAAAGAGGGGGGAGGGCCAAAAATGCTTTCGACACCATTTTCTTCAATCAAGGCATATTCCAGACGTCCACTGTGAACAAATTCGATCCGGTCCGGTTTGACTTTAGTCAATTTGGTGCTGGGAGCAAAACCATTTTCACTCCCTACGGCATAAGTATCGGTCTGGCCCCCTTCCCCACCGGCAATAGTTGCCGAAGAGCGGTCATCCATCCCCGCTCCCACCACCAAAACTCCAACCACCTTGATCGTCAAACCCGTTTTAACAGCCTCGCCGGTTGGAACAGCGGTAGCGTTGAGGTCTGGAGGAGGTTCTTCGGGAGGAAGTTCGGTGGAATCAAAAATATTTCGCTCCGCAATTATTTTATAATCAGAAAAAGGGGGGGCGACTACTGACAGATTTGTTGTTTCCTCAATAGCGGGAGGTTTTAGTCCTTCCTGATCGGCACCAAACCACTGTCCCAGATAAACATTAGTCAACTTGGCGCCAAAAAAGGCGCACAAAAAAATGGTGAGCAGATCCAGCACCCAGAGATATTGTTTTAAGAAACTTCCCATAAAACTCTATTTGTCATTCTGAGCCCTTCGCTTTGTCATTCTGAGCCCTTCGCTTTGTCATTCTGAGCGGAGCGAAGAATCTGCTCGGGCTCAGGGTAAACTCTGCGAAGAATCTGCTCGGGCTCAGGGTAAACTCTGCGAAGAATCCAATTTGTTATCAAGTAGATCCTTCACGGAGTTTACACTGAGCGAAGCGAATGTGTTCAGGATGACAATCGGGGTTCTAGAGGCACCCGTTATCAACTGATTGGCAGTATTACTGTGAATTTCGTTCCCTTCCCCACTTCGCTCTCCACCCAAATCACACCCCTATGCAATTCCACAAACTGTTTTGCCAAAGTCAGTCCCAAACCTGTTCCGCCATGACTTCTTGTTACAGAACTGTCCCCCTGTGAAAACATTTCAAATACTTTCGTTAAATTTTCCTGTTTGATACCGATACCATTGTCTACCACGGAAAGCTCAACAGCTCCATTGGCAAAAAGGGATTGTTTTATTATTTTGGAACTCCACGGGACTGCATCGAGCCAGTTGGGACCGCCATGACATTTCAAATCGATTTCAATTATTCCCCCTTCGGGAGTAAATTTGATGGCATTGGAAAGCAGATTTAACAGGACCTGCTGGATTTTTTTCTCGTCCGCCCGAAAAGGTGACACATCTTTTGGAAGATTAAGTTTGAGTGTGAGATTTTTTCTTTGCATCAAAGAAGAGATAGTTTGAGTCAGGCGCTGTAAAAGTTCGGGAAGATTAAAGGGCTGTATTTCAAGGGTCATTTTCCCGGCATCAACCTTCGCCATATCGAGCAGATTGTTGATTAGATCGAGCAACGTTGCACCGTTATTCAAAACTTCGCGCAGACTATCCTGTTGTTCCTGCGTCAAACGCCCCATCACCCCCTCCAACAAAAGTTCCGAAAATCCGATGATCGCAGTCAAGGGAGTGCGCAACTCGTGGCTCATCGTAGCCAAAAATTCCGATTTCACACGGTTTGCCTCTTTCAAACTCGTATTGGCTTCCCGAAGACGTTGAATCAACAAAGCCGCTTCCAAAATCAAAGCCGCCTGATTGGCAAAAGCTTCCAGCGTTGTTACTGTTTGGGGATCGACAACCGCATAAGGCGTGCAACCGATCAACGCACCCAGCAATTCACTTTCCGCGACCAGCGGTACTCCCACAATTTTTTTAAAACCGATCGTTGTTTGTATCTGTTGCATCACCTCTTTGCCAAGAGGCGGCTGAATTCCAATGAGCACCTCTTCCAACTGTTTTCGAAAAATAATTTGGTGATGATAAAGAGCTTGCAGTGCCGAATTTTCAGGCACATCAAGCGGAAAAACAAAATCTGTTTTGTTATCTCCCAAGAGAGGAAGAATTTTTTTGATGGCCGGATGATTTTTTGGCGGAAGAAACCGGATCTGATTTTTCTGTCGGTCAAACAACACAAGCACCGACAAACTAAGATCGAGTCCCGATTGAATCCCTTTCAAAATCTGTTCCAAAACTTTTTCAACGGAAATGGTGGAACGGATCGTAGAGCTCATATGCGCCAGCGCCGTCAGTTCTTTGTTACGCGCTTCCAACGATCGCTCTCTCTGCTGGCCGAAATGACTCGCCACTTTGACTCCATAAACCGTCAGCAGAGAAAAAGAAGCCCAGAAAAAATAATGATACTGGGGAGAATGGGATTCAGCGGGGATGAGATTTCCCCAATCCAGAATAAGGGGTGGAATCACCTGCATCTGGCAGAGAGCAAGAAAGGCGCCGTAAAAAATACCGCAACCCAACGCAACAAAAAGAGCTAAAAGATAGTCGTAAAAAACACCGCATATAAAAACATAGAAAAGGTAGATTGTGAAAAAATCGCTATAGGGTCCGTCCGTCAGATAGATAATGACCGTAATCGTGACCAAATCCGAAAGAATGTGAGAAATAAAAGAAAGTCCGATAAACCGGTTTTTCAGAATGCAGAAATAGGCCAATGTCGTAACAACAAAACAGGCCGTGACAATGGCGGTGACTGGTCTGAGTTGATCCAGAACGGGATGGAAAAAATAGAGATAAAAAATCCAAAAACCGACGAAAATGGCGAGCCTCAAACGCGCAGTAAAAAGATGACGATTCCGGTATTCAGGTAACGTCAGGTCAACTAGGCGTTTTATCGGCATAAATCAGAGTTAACATAGTTTGACCGGACCGTCAAACGCCCTGAAAACGGACCATGGACCGTAGACTATGGACCTTCAATTTATTGATTGACGAAGTGCATGGTCCATGGTCCATAGTCCACCGTTTCAATCAAGGAGGTTTCCATGGCACGAGTCACTGTCGAAGATTGTTTAACGAAAGTTGAAAACCGGTTTGCCTTGGTCCATGCCGCCGCTAAACGGGCCAAAATGCTTTATAAGGGAGCCACCGCCACTCTTGAATGCAAAAACAAAGAGGTGGTAACAGCCCTCCGCGAAATTGCCGACGGCACGGTAAAAGTCACAGCAACGGAAGAAGAAGAAACAACCAAGAAAAAGAAGAGGAAGTAATTCCTAGGCAACGTTTCGAGTATACGTTTTGCGTTTTATTGCTGAAGACTAAGCCGCGATGATAATATATTCAGCAAAAGAATTGCATTCCGGGATGGGCTGGTGCTCCTCTTTCAAACCCTGAATGTGTAACAGTATGGCCTCATGCATATTTTTTTCAGCTTCTTCCCTCGTTGCCCCCGTAGCTACACATCCGGGAATATCGGGAGAATAAGCGGAATAATTTTGTCCTGCTTTTTCAACAATCATTAAAAATCGATTCATTTTTGTTTCACCTCCTTCAGACCTGCCTGTTTTAAAACACTATTCAAGTACCATGCGCCAAATCATCGCTCATGGAATGAGCCGCAATAGTAACGAGTCCGTCTTTCTCCGGATGTTTATATTGTCTATGACTCCCTCTTGTTCGGACTAAAAACCATCCATTCTTTTCAACGAGTTTGATAATATCACGAACTTTCATAAAGCTTCCATTTTTAATTGGTGCCGAGGGCGGGAGTTGAACCCGCACGGGCCGGAGCCCAGTGGTTTTTGAGACCACCTTGTATACCATTCCAACACCTCGGCAAATTTCGATTCCCCTTAACCTTCAAACTTTATGATGTAAACCAGATTTTTTAATCACTTTAATAATCAATCTTGCCAAATTTTGTTTTCCCCGAGCTCGGGCGAGGATGCTACCTTCTGAATCGAGGAGGTAACCCGGATGATTTGCATCTTTACCCTCGGTCAGCTGATTTGCCAGAACCAGATCGGCTTTGGTTTGGCGAAGCAAATTGCGGGCACTTTTTAAAAGAGTGCTCTGGCTCACTCCCACCTCCAGTTTAAATCCTACCAATAAAATTTTGGGAGACCATTTTTTAATTTGGTTAATGATTTTGGGGGTGGGTACCAGACATAAATTCCAAATTCCGTTTTTCGTTTTTGTTTTTCCTTTGCGCACAAGCACCGGCTGAAAATCCAAAACAGCCATGGCGTGAATGCATACATTATAATGATGACGCAACTCCCTCTTCAAAGCATCGGCCACATCCCTATTCGTCTCAATCTCAATTAATTTTAAACGAGGATGCGGTTTTGGAGTCTCACTCCCCACACCATATATAAAGGTAACACGGGCACCCTTTTTGAGAGCCTCTTCCGCCATCAAAGTCCCGAAGCGGCCTGTTGAGCGATTACTGATAAACCGCATCGCATCAAGAGACATCCGTGTGGGTCCGGAGGTAATCAAAATTTTCTTCATCTTAAGTCCTTGGTCCATAGTCCATGGTCCCTTGTCCTTGGTCCATAGTCCTTCCCCCATAATGCAGTTGACAAAATCTGTAAATTTCTATTCCTTCTACCGGTTTTCAACGATCCAACAAAACAGGAGGCATTATAATGATAAAGAAATTTTGGCTGGTCTTTGTGGCCGCGATCCTCGCCCCTCAATTTGCCCACGCGGCAGGGGAAGCGAGTCTGGTTTTGCCGAAACTGACATCTCAGTTTGTTCTCTTCGGGAAAACTTTTTTTGGAAGAGATTTGATGTATGGCGGTTTGGGAGTTTGCATTTTGGGAATGCTTTTTGGTCTGTTTGAATATCTCAAAGTCAAACGACTCCCCGCTCATAAATCTATGTTGGAAGTTTCCAATATCATTTACGAAACATGCAAAACCTATCTTTTCCAGCAAGCCAAACTTCTGATTGTTCTGGAACTCTTCATCGGTGCCTGCATTTTCTACTATTTTTATTCTCTGCTGGGCATGCCGCTCGATCGCGTTTTGACAATCCTTGGCTGGTCGGTGATTGGTATTCTGGGCTCTTTCTCCGTCGCCTGGTTTGGAATCCGAATCAACACGCTTGCCAACAGTCGCACCGCTTTTGCTTCGCTTCGCGGAAAGCCATATTGGGTCTGTAAAATTCCCTTACGCGCAGGAATCAGCATCGGCGTTCTCTTGATTTGCATTGAGTTGATCATGATGCTGACCATTCTTCTTTTTGTAAATCCAACTGCGGCCGGTTCTTGCTTCATTGGTTTTGCCATCGGCGAATCACTCGGTGCTTCCGCCTTAAGAATCTGTGGTGGTATTTTCACAAAGATCGCCGACATCGGTTCCGACCTCATGAAAATCGTTTTCAATATTAAAGAAGACGACGCCAGAAACCCGGGCGTGATTGCTGACTGTACTGGTGACAACGCCGGAGACAGCGTTGGTCCTACCGCGGACGGTTTTGAAACCTATGGCGTAACGGGCGTTGCGTTAATCACCTTCATTGTGTTGGCGGTCCTGCCTCAATTCAAATCCGATTTCATCATCTGGATTTTTGCAATGCGCGTTTTGATGATCCTGACATCCATTGGTGCTTACGCACTCAACAGTGTGGTCACGGCCATTCGCCTCAAAGAAAAAGATAAATTCAATTTCGAAGCTCCGTTGACTGAACTGGTCTGGCTTACTTCTCTAATTTCGATTGGCGTTACATTTGGTGTCAGCTATCTTTTGTTGCACGCAAACTATGGCAGTCTCTGGCTCACACTTTCCATCATCATCAGTTGCGGAACATTGGCCGCCGCCATTATCCCCGAGCTCACAAAAGTTTTTACCAGCTGTCATTCCAAACACGTTCAGGAAATTGTGAGCGCCGGGAAAGAAGGCGGAGCATCATTGGTCATTCTCTCCGGACTCGTTGCGGGAAATTTCAGCTGTTTTTGGAAAGGCATCTCCATTATCGGCCTCATGTTTGTTGCCTTTCTGGCCAGTCAGTACGGCCTTGAAACCTACATGGGTTATCCTACCGTGTTCGCTTTCGGTCTGGTCGCATTTGGTCTTTTGGGAATGGGACCTGTCACCATCGCGGTTGATAGCTATGGTCCCGTGACCGACAACGCCCAGTCTGTTTTTGAATTATCCCTCATTGAACAAGTTCCAAATATCAATCAGGAAGTTCAAAAAGATTTCGGCTTCACACCCAACTTTGTAAAAGGAAAACATTTCCTTGAAGAAAACGACGGAGCCGGCAACACATTTAAAGCAACGGCGAAGCCCGTGTTGATTGCCACTGCGGTTATCGGAGCCACCACGATGATTTTTTCCCTCATTCTACTTTTGAAAGAACATTTCCATTGGGAAAAAATTGGTGCGGAACTTTCTATTATCGATCCGCATGTTTTGTTGGGAATTATCACGGGTGGTGCGGTGATCTACTGGTTTACCGGAGCTTCCATGCAAGCCGTTACAACCGGTGCTTATCGCGCGGTGGAATATATCAAGAAAAATATCCGTCTCGAAGGAGCCACCAAAGCCTCCATTCATGATTCCAAAGAAGTGGTGAAAATTTGCACGCAATATGCGCAAGCCGGAATGGTCAACATCTTCGGCGTGATTTTCTGTTTCACACTGGCCTTCGCGTGCTTTAGTCCCACATTCTTTGTCGGTTATCTTATTTCGATCGCCGTATTCGGACTCTATCAAGCAATTTTCATGGCCAATGGCGGCGGCGCTTGGGACAATGCCAAGAAGCTCGTTGAAGTGGAGATGAAAGAAAAAGGAACTCCCCTTCACGCCGCAACGGTTGTGGGCGACACAGTGGGAGATCCCTATAAGGACACGTCTTCCGTGGCTTTGAATCCGATTATCAAATTCACAACGTTGTTTGGATTGCTGGCTGTTGAAATCGCGATTTCCGAAGGAGCCGCTCAATATGTTCACTGGGTGGGAACAATTTTCTTCCTGATCGGCACTTTCTTCGTTTGGAGGTCGTTCTATAAAATGAGAATCAAATCAAACGCCTCAGAAAATGCGATAACAACACAAGCCCGCACAGCAAAACTGCTGGCATAAAGGCCAACATAGCTCAGTTGGTAGAGCAGCTCATTCGTAATGAAAAGCTCGTCAAAAAAACTGTGGCAATTGGACTTGTAAAATCAAATAGTTGCAAAATGCAGTGGTTTTTGATTCTATCCGTCGCCATAATATCGCCACAACATTCAAGCCAACGTAGCTCAGCCGGTAGAGCAGCGGTATCGTAAACCGCAGGTCGGGAGTTCGATTCTCCCCGTTGGCTCATACTTTTTCTCGTCCTGTTCTCCCCCCACATTCCTTCTGACCATTAATGACAGTCAGTTGAGAGCATCTCATTTCCACAATACTAGGCAATGCGTTTACGGCATTTCTTAAGTCCTCATCACCGATCTCCGTGTAAACATCCATTGTTAAACGGATATCGGAATGTCCCATGAGCCTCTGAGCCACCTTGGGATGCACACCAGAGCGTCCCAACTGACTACAAAAGGTCTTTCTCAAACCATGGGCGGTTACATCCGTTATTCCATTCCTTCTCATGATAAAACGAATGGTCCCTTTAAAACTTTTGATATTCTGACCGTTTTGATGACAAAAGATGTACTCCTTTTGATGAGGCAAACGAGGACTGACCTGACTATGACCACCCCGATAATCAGGAAGGTGATCTGACCCCGGTTTACTGGACAGTTTTTTAGGCGGCAACGGGACAATCCCGCTCATACTGAGTCGGACACTTATAATCAAGTGCCGAATGCCTGCGCCAGTTGTTGTAAAACCGTTCAATGTAATCCTGAACACATT
>JACRBV010000024.1 GCA_016213065.1 Deltaproteobacteria bacterium | reverse complement strand
ACATATGACGGCAAATACAGATTTATCAATAATCATAGGGTGTTTTTTTCATGCAAAATAATTCTGAAAATCATAGTTCCTTCAATTCCTGCAAAACAATTCAACCATTCAAAAATCTAAGAGAGTTTCCGGAGGTGCCCTATATTGAAAATTGGCTTAACAACCGGCCTCGAAAATGTCTAAATTTCAGGACACCAAACGAGGCCTACAAATCAGAGTGTTGCGCTTGAAGGTTGAATTCGGGAAACCTTTTATCAAACTCATTGTGTTTTTCTTTTGTTTTTTGCTTTAATCAGATTGAAACAAAACTACATGCCATCAATAATATTGCCGATTGGGTTAGTTTGCAAGAAGCTTCAGTTTTAAATCTGAAATTGACAAAAATTTTTGATGCCATTAGTGTGGTCTTTAAAGGAAGACACCATGGTCAAAAGATATTTTTATCTGTTTGTCGGCATTTTCCTGATTTTTTCTTCCACAGTTTTCGCCAGCGCAGATTACGCATCAAAAGAAAAGGGTTGGCATAAAGGAGCTTATACTCTGCTGGGGGTTGGATTTTTGAATGTGGACAAAGATGTTAATGTTGTCACAGGTCAGTCTTTTGGTTCCGACATCATTCCCGCTTATGGCCTGACCACCGGCTGGAACTTTTTGGATCATTGGGCCACGGAATTGCAGATGCGTTACGGAACAGAAAAAGTAAATGGCCGAAGGGAACACGCGGTCAACATCAATTTTAACGGAAAATATTCCTTTATCTTGGATGCCCTCACAAAATGGAAAATCGTCCGCTTTCTTCCCTACGTTAAAATTGGAGCAGGCGTGTTTGGAGCCGCTGTTCCTAATTTAAGCGCGGGAAATGATCGTCTCGGTGTTTGGGGCCCCACTTTTGATTTGGGTGGCGGGATGGAAATTTTAATCCATAAATTTCTTTATGTCGGCCTTGATTTCACACAAGATTTCGCGTTTCTTCAGGAAAAATTCAATACGATCAACGGTGTAAGAACAAAAATTCTGAACGGCGGCTTTGATCCCCAATCCTCGTTGTTCGGCTACGTTGGGGTTCATTTCTAACTAGTTAAAAAATTTCAATCTCCCACAAAACACCTTTAACCTCTTGACATCTCTTGTTTTGTTGTTAAATATCACCGCACGAGTGATAATTACACATAGTACCAGGTACCATATGTAATGAGTAAGGAGGATAGGATGAAAATGTCGAAAGCCAGTGATTATGCGTTGGTTCTTTTGGCCAAGCTTGAAGCTCTACCAGAGGATCAGTGGGTGAGTGTGCGCGTCGTAGCTGGCGAGATTGGCGTTCCGAATCGGTTTTTAAGCAATATCGTCCACCGTCTTGTTCAGGCCGGCATTCTGCTTTCTCATCGTGGTGTTGCGGGGGGTGTTCAACTTGCGAAGGGGTCGGGTGAAATTACCATCGGTGATGTTTTGGAGGCAACCGATGACGCACTGGGGCTTGTTGATTGTGTCGATCATCCCGGCGCCTGCCCTCTCGAAAATCATTGCGAAGTCCAGCGTTTTTGGTCCGTCACCCACTCTTTTATATTGGCGGCTTTAAAACACATCACACTCAAAGAAATTACATCGCATTTAAAAAACAGCGCGGCACCGCCAAAGTTGGCGACATCATTGCCCTCGGCAAAAATATTTTAATTTAAGGAGAAGAAAAATGAGTCCACTTTTAAAAATAGAAGATCTCCACGTCAGGGTTGAAGGAAATGAAATTCTTCAGGGAGTTAATCTGGAGATAAGACAGGGAGAAGTCCATGCCATCATGGGTCCCAACGGTTCGGGAAAAAGCACACTCGCCTATGCCATGATGGGGCATCTGAATTACGAAATCACAAAAGGAAAAATTTATTTCAAAGGGGAAGACATCGCAAAAATGGAACCGGAGGACAGGGCCAAGAAAGGTCTTTTCCTGAGTTTCCAATATCCGGTAGCCATCCCCGGAGTTACTGTCGCCAATTTTTTGATGACGGCACTGAATTCACTGAGCGCCGGAGGAGACGCGCATTACAAAGATATCCGAAAAAATTACCGCAAGATCATCAAAGAAAATATGGCACTGTTGAAAGTTGATCCCTCTTTCGCCACACGTTATTTAAATGACGGTTTTTCCGGCGGCGAGAAAAAACGCATCGAAATTTTACAGCTCTTAACTTTACAGCCGACATTGGCGGTACTCGATGAAACCGATTCCGGTCTGGACATTGACGCATTGAAGACCGTCTCGGAAGGCGTTCAGGCTTATCTGAATCCCGAAAGAGCGGCGCTCGTCATCACGCATTATCAGCGCATTTTGAATCATCTTAAAGCCCACGTTGTTCATATTTTGGCGAAGGGAAAAATCATCGAGAGCGGTGGACCCGAGTTGGCATTGAAACTGGAAAATGAAGGATACCAAGCCTTCGGGCTTGAAGAGGATCAGGGGGCGTTATGAAAGGGGCACTGGACATTGGAAAAGGTTACGAAGAGAGATACGGTTTTCACGTTGAAGAAAAACCGTTTTTCAAAGCGGAAAAGGGTCTCAATCACGACGTGATTGACGCCATCTCCGATCACAAAAACGAACCGGACTGGATGCGCACCTTCCGTCACAAATCACTCGAAACTTTTCTATCAAAACCGCTTCCGACTTGGGGAGGGAACGTTCTCGATATCGATTTCGACGAAATTTTTTATTACTTAAAACCCGAAGGCAAAAAGGGAGATTCGTGGGAAGATGTTCCCGCTGAAATCAAAAAAACTTTTGATAAATTGGGAATTCCGGAATCGGAGCAGAAATTTTTGGCCGGCTCCGGCGCGCAATATGAATCAGAAAGCGTCTATCACAACCTGAAAAAAGAATGGGAGGAGAAAGGCGTTATCTTTCTTGATACCGACACGGCTCTGAAAGAACACCCGGAAATTTTCAAGAAATTCTTTTCAACCGTTGTTCCACCGGCAGACAACAAATTTTCAGCACTCAACAGCGCCGTCTGGTCCGGCGGGAGTTTCCTGTATGTACCACCGGGCGTGCATGTTGATTTGCCACTTCAGGCCTACTTCCGCATCAACGCAAAAAATGTCGGACAATTTGAGAGAACATTGCTCATTCTGGATAAAGGGGCGCACGCACATTACGTCGAAGGGTGTTTTGTCAAAGGGACGAAAATCACAGCCAACCCCGATTACAAAAATATCGAAGAAATCAAAGTGGGGGAGCGTGTCCTGACTCACACGGGAGAATATGCGCGTGTTTATCACACACAAGAACGTTCCTACACCGGCAACCTCTATACGGTTGAATTTTATGGCGATGCGACACAGAAAATTTCCGTTACCGAGGAACATCCCTTCGTTGTCGTGCCGCGTGAACGCGCCAATGAAAGAAACCGTTCGTGGAATAAAAAATGGCGCCCCGCAAAAGCTCTTAAAAAAGGCGACTATTTGGCCATTCCCGTTGATAAGCGCGTTGAATCTCTGTTCCAAAAACAAATTTCCGTCCCAATTGGTAGTGGAGGCCGCGGTTTCAAGAAAATCGTTGTACCAGTTTCCAGCACGCGGGCTTTTTTTCGACTCGCCGGTTATTATTTGGCGGAAGGAAGCGTCAGTAGCGGTCATTATGTCTGTTTTTCTTTTCACGAGGAGGAGCGGTCCTATATTGAAGATGTCAAATCTTTGTTGCGTGAAGTTTTCCAGATCGAAAAAACCATTGAGACATACCACCGCAAAAACAAGGGAACGAACGTCGTCGTTTGCTCTACCGCTCTGGCCCGTGTTTTCGTCGGGCTTTTTGGGCGTAACGCCTCGGAGAGAAAAATTCCCGAATGGATGCGATGGGAGGAACCGGTCAAACAAAGAGAATTGATCTTGGGTCTTTTCCGCGGAGATGGAAATTATTACTGCGACCAAAATCGCCACGTCCGTAAAGAGCTCTTTCGTATCAGCACCATTTCCGAAACGCTGGCACGTCAGGTGCGTGATATGCTTTTAAGACTTGGCGTTGTTGGTGCCATCAACTGTCAGACAAAACGCGGAGTCGGCCGCAAACCAATGTACAACGTCTGTATTGGGGGGGAACAAGCTGAATTTTTCGGGGCGCTTGTGGGCACCACGGTTCAACACAAGTTAAACGGCAAAAAACGTGCGACGATGTTTCATATTGACGAAAATTTTGCCTATCTTCCAATCAAAAAAATTGCGCGGCAGAAAGTTAAAAATATTCCCGTCTATAATTTCGGCGTTGACGGAGACGAAAGCTATGTGGCCGGCGGTGTTGCCGTTCACAATTGCACCGCCCCAACCTATTCAACGGATTCTCTTCATTCGGCGGTGGTTGAAGTGATTGTGATGGAGGGAGCGCGATTTCGCTACACCACAATTCAAAATTGGTCGAGCAACGTTTACAACCTCGTCACAAAACGCGCCACCGCTTATAAAAATTCCATTATGGAGTGGGTTGATGCAAATCTAGGTTGTTTAACCGCCGATGCTCAGGTATTTCTGAATCCAGCGGGTCCTGTTTCTATCGCCGCAGTTAAACCGGGAGACCATATTTACTCTCTCGACTTCGAGGAGTTCAAACCCAAGAAATTCCGCGTTAATGCAGTTCGGTGCACAGGTGTGAGAAAAACATTCCGTCTGACAACTCAAAATTTCAGGGAAGTGAAGGCGACAGCCAATCATCCTTTTCTGACATTACAAAAAACCCCCTACTCGGCCTATCCCAAATTAAGTTGGCAATCGCTTGAAAATCTCCAAAAAGGAAGTCTTATTGCCATGCTAACAGCGCTTCCGGACGAAGGCAAACCACGCATCATAGAATATACATACCCTAAAAAAGACGGACGCGGATTGAAAACACATGTTTCCATTCCCAAAGAAACTTCCGAAGACTTGTTATGGTTTTTGGGATTGTATTTGGGAGATGGTTTCATCGAACGAGATCCAAAATCGAGACGTCCGCGGCGCACTTACCTTGCCATCCCTCCCAAAGACCGTGCCAGACCACGTCTGCTCCAAACACTGAAAAAAGTATTCGAGGCCGATTGGAAACAAAAGGGGATTTTAGTCACCATCAATTCCGCCGTTTTGGCAGACTTTATTCTTCATCTTGGATTCGATGGAACTGCCAAAACGAAAACAATCCCTTCATGGATATTTTCACTGCCCCTCAGACAAAAATTGAGTTTTATCGAGGGTTATCTGGACTCTGACGGACACGTCCGTAACGGTTCCAAAAATGCTTCCATTGAAAAGGGCCAAATCACATTCGCCTCCGCAAACCGAAAACTTTTGGAAAACATCAAATTGCTGATGATTTCATGCGGTCTCAATCCTCTCAAGATTTCGACCTACTCCAAGAAAAGAATCCTGTATAAAGGAAAAGAAAAACAATATGTGACTCATTATCTAACTCTTAATTTAAAAGAAAATCTGAAAAGAATTCGTGAAAAAACACCTTCGTCTCCATGCATTCAATTCACCAAAGTTCGAGATATCGAACCGCTTGGCGAAGAAGCTGTTTACGATATTGAAGTAGATGGCGCACACAACTTCATTGCAAATGGCCTGATTGTGCACAATTCCAAATTAACGATGAAATATCCGAGCATTTATCTGATGGAACCCGGCGCACGCGGAGATATTTTGTCGGTTGCTTTTGCAGGAAAAGGCCAACATCAGGATGCGGGCGGCAAAGTGGTGCATGTTGCGCCCCACACCTCTTCGCATATTCTTTCAAAATCGGTCAGTCAGCATGGCGGACGTTCTTCGTATCGCGGTTTGGTGAAGGTCACCAAAGGTTGCAGTGATGTGAAAGTCAATGTCTGCTGTGATGCCCTGATTATGGACAAAGAATCCCGCTCCGACACTTATCCCACCATGGAAATTGACGAAAAAAATGTGGACATCGGACATGAAGCAAGTGTTTCCAAAATCGGCGATGAACAACTTTTCTATTTAAGAAGCCGCGGACTTTCCGAGTCCCAAGCCTCTTCGATGATTGTTTCAGGATTTATTGAACCGATCGTCAAAGAATTGCCGATGGAATACGCGGTTGAAATGAATCGCCTGATTCAACTGCAAATGGAAGGATCGGTGGGGTAGGAAAAACGGACCATGGACTATGT
>JACRBV010000023.1 GCA_016213065.1 Deltaproteobacteria bacterium | reverse complement strand
CGAATATGATCAATCATTCCAGAAGTGGAACCGGCGTAATCGGCCGTCTGCACCACGTCTGGAGAGCATTCGGGGTGGGCTATCACTTCAATCCCGGGAAATTGTTTTCGATAAACGGCGATATCTTCTTTTGTGAATGTTTCATGAACCATGCAACGACCCGGATGAGTAATCGTGGTGACACCCGTTTCATGTGCAACGTTTTTTCCCAAATATTCATCGGGAATAAAAATAACTTTATCGGTTTTGAGTGATTTCACAATGCGTGCAGAATTGGCGGAGGTACAGCAGATATCCGACTCAGCCTTGATAGCGGCGGTGGTGTTGATATAGCAAACCACCGGCACACCCGGATGTTTTGCCTTCAACGCGCGCACATCTTCCACCGTAATACTCTCCGACAGCGAACATCCGGCCTCAAGATCTGGGATCAAAACTTTACGGGCGGGATTCAGAAGTTTCGCGGTCTCGGCCATGAAATGAACGCCACAGAAAACAATTCGTTCACAATTAACTTCCGCCGCCTTTTTTGAAAGCCCAAGCGAATCACCCACAAAATCGGCGACACCATGATAAATTTCGGGGGTCTGATAATTGTGGACCAAAATCACCGCATTTTTTTCAACTTTGAGAATTTGGATTTGTTCGATCAGGGGGATATACAGATCCACTTCAAAAGGCGTTAAAACCTTTAAAAGTTTGTTTCGCAGGGCTTGTTGATTTTCAGGTGCCATTAAAAAACCTCTAAAAAACTACATACCTGTCATCCCCGCGAAGGCGGTGATCCGTAATTGATATCTGGTTCCCGACTTTCGTCGGGACGACGTCTGGATTCCTGCCTTCGCAGGAATGACAGAAAAATATAATTTTTCAGAGGGTCCTTAAAACACTTCAAAGCTTAGAGCCGTGATGGCATCTTGGCCGTTTAGCAGTCTTAAACCCTGATAAAATATCAGATTCGAATTGTCGATAGCGGAAACTGTTGCTTCTCCAAAAACAGGGACTCCAGAGACGGGACCCACGGGACAGCCGTTCCGGAGGGTTAATCTAAAAATCTCATAGGGTGTCGAAACAAAAAGTTTGTCTGTTGTTCCATCGCGGTACCATTGTGTTGCCGTTATTTTTTCAGCATCCAATTTATAACTGCAAACGGCGTTGGAGACAGAAGCCGGTGTTACCGCCAATAGCGTTGCACCGGCCGCCAAAAGAATCGTTCGTTGATCTGGACTTATTCCCGCATGGGTCAGAGGTTCCAAAACGTATTGTCCTAACGCGATGTTTTGGGATCGATCCAATTCAAAGCGCGTTGTCCCGTCTGTATTGGTAATCAAATGTAGAAAATCGAGCCCGGCACCATTGGCCCCCTCGCCATTATTCACAACCCTCGCACTATCCGCGTTCTCTCCAAAAAAAAGCGTTGGGTTTGGATTGGAACTGACCAACATTTGCGGACCAATCCCTGTTGAATTTCTTTCAAAGGTCCCATTGTTTCCGTTCCACGGATATAAAAAGACGGCGCCGTGTTCTCCAAGCGGTGTTCCATTGCGCGTTGTCGCGAAACGCGCGGGCACTGCAAGAGATCCGTTGAATAGCGCCAAACCCATCATGGGCGATGCAAAAAAATCGTCATGAAACTGGTCGGAGCCGATCTGAAGAGTGCGCGAAGAGAAAAAAGCAAAATCAGTCACGGCCCTGCGAACGCGGTCGATCACGGCAAAACCGGGGTGATTGTCCGAAGTCTTGGCAGTAACAGCGGCGTAGTTCACATCAATATTTTGCAGAGATAATGGAGTAAATGAAATCGGTTGTTTATCATCCGCACGCAGAGACAATGGAAAAAAAGAATTATCGCAGGTTATTTGTTCGAGACTGTCTGAAACGGGACAGCCAACAATCCGGTTGGAATCGGGTTGGATGCCTTCACATAAAAGTTGCAATTGATGATCGGCTAGAACAAGGTCTTTTAAATTGCAGTTGTCGAGTTGGGTCCAGCGTTCGGTAATGCCCGGGCGTACCGGAAGCCCGCCATCAAAACCGCCGTCCTCTCCCCCATCAGCATATCCACCGTCTACAGAGCCACCATCGCCGGCATCAAAATTTCCTCCATCCGGAATTTCCGGACCGGCGTCCCTCTTCGTTACGGGAGGAGGTCCTCCACAGCCATAACCGCCTCTTTCAAAAAACCATCGAAAAAAACTTTCAAAATAATCGGCAACCGGTGATGTTATAGATTTTATGGATGACATAGACCCTCCGATATCCTTATCGGCAACCTAGTTAAAATGTTGCTTAAAATAAACAAAAAAAATATAGGGGGTCCATGAAAAAAACAGGCGAACCCCTCAAAAAACTCATGGATATTGTAGCCATGCTTCGCGGTCCAAACGGCTGTCCGTGGGATAAAGAGCAGACTTATAAAGACATCAACCCCTACCTTTTGGAAGAGGCCCACGAAATTGTCGAAGCGATCGACAAAAATGATTTTCAGGGGCTCAAAGAGGAGCTGGGCGATCTGCTCGTCCATATTTTGTTTCACTGCCAAATGGCCACAGAAGACGGCAAATTCGATATGGCTGAGGTCATGCAAAATGCCTCGGATAAACTAATCCGCCGCCACCCTCATGTTTTTGGGGATGATAAAGCATCTGACTCCGCAAATTCTTCGAATTTGCTACGCGGTTTGGCAAAGCCAAACCTTGCCCCCACAACCCAAGAGGTTCTGGTCAACTGGGAGAAGATCAAACAAGAAGAGAACAAGCACAAAAGAGAGTCTATTTTGGAGGGCATTCCCAAAACAATCCCTGCTCTTATTAAGGCCCTCCGGCTTGGTGAAAAATCAAGCCGCGTTGGCTTTGATTGGCCCGATAGAAAAGGAATTATGTTAAAGCTTCATGAAGAACTTGAAGAGTTAAAAGAGGCAATGAAAGCAAAGGACCCGGCAAATATTGAAAGGGAATATGGCGATCTTTTATTTACCATGGCCAATCTGGGGCGGTTTTTAAAACTCGATCCCGAAAGTTCTTTGAGAAAAGCCTCCGACACCTTCACCACCCGCTTTCAATGGATTGAAAAGAAGGCAAAACAAAACGGAGAAATACTTCAAAATCTGACACCGGAAAAATGGGATAAACTTTGGAACGAAGCTAAAACTCATTTCAAAACTTCCTCGTAACGAAACTTTGGATTTTTGAGCGAGACGAGGAAGATGAGCGAAAAACCGCGAGGCGTAGCTCAAGCTACGTTGAGTGGTTTTTTGCGAAATCTGACGAAGTCGTAGCCAAAAATTCAAAGTTGCAGTAGAGGAGGTTTTGAAATGAGTTTTAGGGCTTTTCTTCTTCGGGAGGTTGAAACCACTTCGAAGCCGTCTTGAAAAGGGAACCTCTCACACTGTCTTCTTCCCACTGTAATTGAGTTTCCACAATATTAATTTGATCAAGCTTGGCATTAAATTCTTGTAATTTCTGCGTCAGTTGTTCGCTGAACATTTTGAGCTGTGGCTCAAGCTCCCTGATTTTTCGGTTGTGAACTCGCGCGGTGGTGGAGGCACTTGAAACTTTTTTGAGTTGGTTTTTTGAATCTTCAATATCCTTTTGAATGGGTGTGATTATATTTCTCAAATTGGTGATCTCATCGCCAAGAAGGACAACCTCTTCGACGAGTTTGCCTTGGTCGCTAATAAGTGCTTCTGCGGTGGTATTTGCTTCGGAATCGGCCCAGAGACTTTGCGAAAAGATCAGTGACATTATAAGAACCAGTGTTTTAAAAACTCCCCTTTTCATAACCACTCATCAATAATGCAAATTAAATGCCAAGAATTTTCCGAAGGGATTTATTTGCAACTCATTGAAATTGAAAATATTTTTTGGGACGACCAAAAGAAAAAATCCAAAACCGTCAAAATTTTTTCACCCACCGGCGTCAAACAAATGTCAAACCAGAAAGTAGCGGCACCATTCTGGTCAATTTTTAAGTCTGCAATTGCCGTTTGAACGGGTTTTTGTTAGTCGTCTCAAAATGATTAACAAGAAAGTGGAAACATGGCTTGCCTTGGCACAAGACGACCTCGATTTTGCCGAGGAAGTTTTGCAAAACAAAAAACGCCCGCATTACGCGGCCCATTTGTGCCACCAAAGTATTGAAAAGTTGATTAAAGCCATTGTTCAGGCAAGAATAGATTCCCACGGGCAAGCCCGTGGCACTTTTGAAAACGCGCTT
>JACRBV010000022.1 GCA_016213065.1 Deltaproteobacteria bacterium | reverse complement strand
CGGTTTTCTCAATGCACAAGAAGTCATCGATCTTTTATTCTGTCTGAAATTGTTGGTAGAACCGGAAGACCGTCTGAGTCTTGTGGGTTTAATGCGTTCTCCGCTCCTCGGATTTTCCGACATTGAAATCACCGAGCTTTGCCTAAAACATCCAACACATCTTGGAAAAGCCCTATTACAAAGGCCGGAAGCCGCGTGGCTAAAAAATATCTTCGAGAAAAAGGAAATGATGAGTTCTGCGGACATTCTCGAAAATGTCGTGCAAGAAACCCATTACGATATTTTAGCCCACGAACTTGATCCTTCCGGAACAAAAAGAGCCAACATTGAACAACTGATCGAATTGGTACGTGAACTGGAACAGGATGAAGAACTCCCTCTTCAGGACCTTGTCGAATATTTCGAAGAATTAAAAAAGAGGCGCTCCACATTGAGTCCATCCAGCGGCATTGATCTTTCTCTTAGTGAGCAAAGCGAACGTGAAGGGGAGGCTCCAACGGCTTTGCCGTTGGAGGGGGCTTTGCCTGCCCATATAATAGATGCGTGCCAACTGATGACTGTTCATTCTGCCAAGGGTTTACAATTTCCTGTTCTTATTTTGCCTGATTTGATTCGCACGCCTCCTCCAAACAATCATCCATTTCTTTTTGTCCGCAACAAGGGACTCGGATTTTCTTTGAAGGAAGAAGAAAACACCTATCTGGACACCCTCAAAAAAGAAGAGAAGGAAGCGGATCTGGAAGAGCGCAAACGCCTTCTGTATGTGGCTCTCACACGCGCGGAAGAAAAAATTGTCATCCCATGGCATGAAGAAGCAAACCGCACGGGACCTTGGTATGCTTGGCTCAAAGAAGGAATTTCAAAAAAAGAATTTATTGAAACATGGAGCGCATCTGCAAAGCGTGAAAATTTTTTACAACCACTTCAAAATAAATTGCGCGGCAATTATTTTACTTTAAAAAAATTCAAACATGAAGAAATCAGACGACCGCTTCCCTATTTTACGGTAACAGAACTGGAAAAAAGTGTGATGAAAAAAACATGGGAGAAGGTCCATGAAATCACCTCGCAAAACGAAAGCACACGTCTTGTGGGTCCAACACTCGGAAACGTTGTTCACGCAGTTCTGAAAAATATCCGCGACAAAAAAGAAATTCTACCGCAAACACTTCTTCCAAAAATTTTGTTTGAACAGGGAATCATCGCCACGGAAAAAGAAATCAGCACAACGCTCGCGATGATTGAATCTTTTCTCAAAAGCGAAATTGCCCCGCCCCGATTTGACGGTCGCCACGAACTTCCCTTCAGCCTCAAACTTCCAAAGGCAACCATTGTGGGCACCATCGATTATGCGTTGGAAACGGATCAAGGCTGGATTATTTACGATTTTAAAACCGACGCGCAAATGGACCATGAAAAATACAAACTTCAAATGGATGTTTACGCTCTAGCCCTCTCCAAAGGCATCACCAAACCAGTCCTCAGAACGGAACTTCTTTACATTCGCCACAACAAAAAAGTATCCGTGGCTTGCACACTAGAACGCCTTCAACAAACACAAGAAAAACTAATTGAATTTGTTGAGGATATGGTTAAAACTTAACGTTCCTATGTTAGATATTCTTGCAAAATCGTTTCAGGAGAAATCAAAGGAACTCAACGTTTGGTTTGAAGAAAAGGCGAAGGGGATTTTGTTGCCCGTAACCAGTTCCGTGGATATCCGCAATGCCGGTTTTAAAGTCACCGTTGTGGACACCAATCTTTTTCCGGCCGGATTCAATAATCTGTGCAACAGTTTTTCTAAAACCGCCGCGGCTCAATTCAAGAACACCTTTCAAGCAGAAGCACCAAAAGCCAAAAAAATCCTTATAATTCCGGAGTCTTTCACCAGAAACTGGAATTATCTTGAACATTTAAAAAAACTCGAAAAACTCCTTCAGATGGCCGGTTTCGAAGCGGCTATTGGTTATCTTGGAGATGGTCTTCCTCAAAGTCCTTATGAAATCGCTCTCCCCAGTGGTGAAAAAATTATTCTTCAAAGTGTCGAAAAAACAAATTCCAGACTTCATGTTGCTTCCTTGGATCCCGACATTCTTTTTCTGAACAACGATTGTTCGGCCGGCATTCCTGAAATCCTTCAAAATATTACGCAACCCATCTTCCCTTCTCCGGAACTAGGCTGGCACAGCCGAAGTAAAAAGCGTCATTTTGAAATTTACTGCACACTGATTGAAGAGGTTGCAAAAATTTTGGAAACCGACTGTTGGAGAATGTGCCCTATCACCTACTGCGAGCATGACGTTGACATTAACAATCCCAAGGATCTGGAGCGGATTGCAGAGCGTGTCACAAAAGTTTTGGAACGCACCAAAACCAAATACGAAAAATACGGGATTGGTGAAAAACCGTACGTCTTTATCAAAAGCAACGCGGGCACTTTTGGAATGGGGCTTACCCATGTGGAATCCGCCGAAGAAGTGATGAACCTAAACCGGAAAGGCAGGCAAAAACTGACCTCCAGCAAAGGAGGGATCACACCCACCGAATTCATTATTCAGGAAGGGGTTATCACCATTGATTCTTTTGAAGGATCGCCGATCGAGCCGGTTTTATACCATGTTGGCGGAGAATTTGTCGGCGGGTTTTTTAGAATCCACGAAAAGAAAGATGCAAGGGCTTCCCTGAATGCCCCCGGGGCGCGTTTCGAATCGCTCTGTTTTCACAAAACCAAAGACACAAAACAGGGTGAGCTTGTCATCCATTGCAAAGACCATGAACATTTTTTCGTGATTGCACGCTGGCTCGGAAAAATCGCCACCCTCGCCGCAGGACTGGAACTCAAAGGACTTTAATCTGCAAAACCTTTTTCTACGCGTTCCTGATCTTCTTTACAACGAATGCACAGGTCGGTCACGGGGCGGGCTTCCAGACGTTTGGCGCTGATTTCTTCTCCACAGGATTCGCAAACACCGAAAGTTCCCTCTTCAATTTTTTCCAAAGTTCTTTCGATTTTTTTAAGGAGAATGCGCTCACGGTCACGAAGGCGCAAATTCAGGGATTGATCGGTTTCAGAGGTGGCTAAATCGATTTCATCGGAGAGGTCTTCACTGCTAAATCCAAGCCCCTGCTCTTTGGAGGTGCTGACGGTATTGAGCAGAATATGTCGCTGTTCCGAAAGAATTTTCTTGAAGCGGGTAATGTCTTTTTTATTCATAAGTACCTCCTTAAGGGAGGCGAATCCTTTACCAACAACCTTTTCTTGTCAACCTTAAACACATCGGTTTATAGTGCCCAACGCATGTCAAAACCCCCTTCATTTCATCCCCTAAAAAACATTCTGGGCAAACTCGCAAAAAATAACCAGTGGGAGCAGAAATTAAAACAATACGAATTTTTGTTGCATTGGGAAGAAATTGTCGGCGCAAAAATTGCCAAACAAACCACCCCCACCACTTGGCGAGGAACAACACTCTGTGTCAACGTTTCAACACCGGCATGGCTTCAGGAATTAAGAATGATGGAACCCGAAATCCTCGAAAAATTTCGTCTCAAATGCCCCAATCAACCGATCCACAAAATCCATTGGAGGGTCGGTCAAGATCGCTGAAAACAGCGAATGACTTCTTCGGCGGGGATGGAGCCGTCGCGGATGATGCGCATGGTTTCGTCGGTGACATCCACCACGGTGGAACCTCTGGAAGGCTCTGCTTCGCCGCCATCAATAATGCAGGCTAGGCGGTCTCCGAAATATTTTTGGATATGTTTCACGTTCAGTGAAGGAGGATAACCGCTTCTATTGGCGCTGGTGGTGCTTAATGGTTTGCCCACTTTTGCCACCAAAGCGGAAGCGATCGGGTGCGAGGAAATGCGAACGCCAATTTTTCCGGTATTCGTCACGAGGCTTTTTGGAAAAGAATTTTTTACGCGGAAAAGAATTGTCAGAGAACCGGGCCAAAAGCGACGCATCAATACTTTGGCCCTCTCCGGAATTTCATCTACAATTTCTTTCAACATGGCGTTGCTTGAAACCAAAACCGAAATGGGAAGTCCGTAATCACGCGATTTAAGATCGTAGATTTTTTTGATTGCTTTTTTGTTGAACACATCCGTCCCCAATCCGTAAATTGTCTCGGTTGGATAGGCGACGACTTCTCCTGCCTTGATAAAAGCCGCCGCTCTCTCCACCTCTTTTAAATCGGGAACTTTGGGATTGATCTGAATAATTTCCGTCATAAACCGATATCTTTTCGATAATAACAACCGGGCCATGTGATTTGGCCCGCAACTCCATAGGACAATTGAGCGGCACTGTGCAAATCATCGCCCAGCGCGGTGACACATAAAACACGCCCACCTGCCGTGACAATATGACCTTCGTTTAATTGGGTGCCCGCATGAAAAACAAATGTTTCCAGAGTGGCCGATGCCTTTTTCAAACCTTCAATGGGATAACCCGTAGCATATTTTTCAGGGTAGCCTTCAGACGCCATCACTACGCAAACAGAAACTTTTACCTCCCACGAAAGACGAAGATGACGCAAATTTCCATCCAAAGTTTCCTGAATTAATTGCAACAGATCGGTACGCAATCGCGGCAAAATCACCTGCGCTTCGGGATCTCCAAAGCGGACATTGAATTCCAAAAGCTCGGGTTCCCCATTGGAAATCATTAAACCCGCATACAAAATTCCAACGAAGGGATTTCCTTCGTCTGCCATTCCCTTGACAGTAGGAATCATAATGCGTTCCATCACTTTTTCGTAAAGAGCCGGAGTTGCAAGTGAGGCGGGAGAATAAGCCCCCATCCCTCCGGTGTTCGGGCCCTGATCGTGATCCAAAAGACGTTTATGATCTTTTGCCGAAGCCAAAGGCAAAATATGTTCTCCATCCACAATCGCCAAAAAAGAAACTTCATCTCCCACCAAAAAATTTTCGATCACAATGGAGCGGGAAGCCTCTCCAAACTTTTTTTCGACGAGCATTTTATCAATGGTTGTTTCGGCTTCATCGCGGGTGTCACAAATAATGACGCCTTTCCCCTGCGCCAAACCATCCGCTTTGATGACAACGGGAAAATCAGAGTCGTTAAGATATTCTTTTGCCGCTTGGGGATCTGTGAAGACCGCGAAAGGGGCTTGGGGAATTTTATGGCGCTTGCAAAATTCTTTGGTAAATATTTTGGAAGATTCTAATTGCGCGGCAGATTTTGTCGGTCCGAAAATGGAAAGTCCCTCTGCATGAAAAAGATCGACAATCCCGCCTGCCAAAGGCACTTCAGGTCCCACAACAGTTAAACTGACATTTTGCGTTTTAACAAACTGGAGCAAAGCCTGAATATCCGTTGCAGGAATCGCAATGCATTCTGCAAGCGAAGCAATTCCAGCATTTCCGGGGGCACAAAAAATCTTTGGTTTTTGGGGAGACTGGGAAAGCTTCCAGACCAAAGCATGTTCCCTCCCCCCCGAACCGATGACGAGGATTTTCATAAGGAACCGGCTCTATAACATAAAAGGAGACAGTATCAAGCCTTTCGCATTCGGCCATCCGGCTTCCATATAGCATCTGTTAACCTGCGCAAATTTCTAGTCTGTTGATCTTTCCAATGAAATTTATTAAACCCCTACATTATGAAAAAAGAACTCATTATCAAACTGCATAACGCTTTTGAAATGGTTATGCATGCCGAGGAGGAAATCGAATTTTGGTATGCTCGTGATCTTCAAAAACTGCTCGGATATGAAAAGTGGGACAATTTTCTAAAAGTGGCCGAAAAGGCCAAAATGGCCTGTTTTAATTCAAAGCAGACCATTGAGGATCATTTTGCCGACGTCGGGAAAATGATCGATCTGGCCAAGGGAGCTCAAAGAGAAATTGATGACATCAAGCTGACTCGTTATGCTTGCTATCTCATTGCACAAAATGGAGACCCTCGCAAAAATGAAATTGCTTTTGCCCAAACATATTTTGCCGTTCAAACCAGAAAACAGGAAATAATTGAGCAACGGCTCGCCGAGATAGAACGCCTTCAAGCACGGGAAAAGTTGAGTATTTCTGAAAAAAAACTTTCCGGTGT
>JACRBV010000021.1 GCA_016213065.1 Deltaproteobacteria bacterium | reverse complement strand
GGGATACTTTTGAATCTTTCTTTGATGGATGGCGTGGAACGGATGGAACCATACAAACGTGTCCAATCGACTTTGCAAAATTGCAGTAAATAGGAATAGAAACCTTTTCGAATGACCTCTTCAGCCGATTTTGAATCGATCCTGTCTTCTTGAATTAAAACTTCAGTAAGAATTTTCTGTTGATTTTCAGCGTCACTGGAATCACCGATGAAAATAAGATGGGGCGAGCGCATAGCCGCATGATAAGCAAGCATCCGCCTGAGAAAATAAGGACGATTATGTGTAGGAACAACAAATGTAAGTTCTTTGGACATGTTAATAGTTGTAGGGAACTTGATATTGGGATTGATACCATCGGCGGTTAACAATCCGTGCCAATCTATTTGTCTGTAACCGGGTATAGGACCAATTTTTCAAACCAATGCTTTTTAAAAACTTCACCATAAAAAACGGATAAACCAACTCTCGCATAGCTCCTGAATTCTGCCGACACGGCGGCAAGACACCATCGTCGGAAGAAAAAAAACTGCGAATTTGTCTGTAGTGCCAGACAAATTTCCAGAAATAGCGAGGAAACCAAATTTTAATAAAAGTGGCAGCATCCCGGTCATAATACCTTGTTCGATAAGGATTAGTAACCGGATGGGGCTTGTCCCGATCGGCATCCAGTATTATATCGGAGCACAAATCGATTTCTCCACCGGCAAACCAGACTCTCAAACCCAAATCAACGTCGTTATATCCTAACCATAACCGTTCGTCGAAAAGGGTCCCCCCCACTCGCAACAAATCATTTTTTTGAATACAACCATGGTTGGGATAAAGAAAACCGAAGACCGTGTAACGATTTCCGATTCGTCCTTTGGTGGCGATATGAAAGGCTGTTAAATAGGGTCTTTTTTTGTGTTGGGATTCCTTCATGTGTCTCAACAAAGCAGGAGCCCATCCGGAACGAAAATGAATATCATCATTGTTAAAAACGATATATTCGCCGCTGGCTTGTTGAACAGCAAGATTGTTTTTTTGCGACCAAGATAACTCATTGGAACCCCCAGGAGGCGGTACCGGAACATGTTTTACAAAATTCCTTGGCCGTGGAGGTATAGGAGAGGCCACCACCACCTCCACCAGATCCGAATGCATTTCCGTCGAATCGATCACCTTCTCCAAGCGTTCCGGACGCAAAGAGGAAATTACCACACTAATCGGCCGCATGGGCAACCTCCGATTCGAATCCATGATACAGATGGGAGTATCTCCCCTTTTGATTGAGCAGTGTATCATGAGAACCTATTTCCGTGATTTTACCGTGTTCCAAAACGGCAATTTGATCGGCATCGCGAACTGTACTCAAACGATGCGCAATGACCAGAACGACCGCATTCTGGCGAAGCGCCGAAATGGCGTTATAAACGGCTTTCTCCGTCAGATTATCCAGCGCGCTTGTAGCTTCATCAAAAATCAAAATTTCTGGTTTTCTCAAAATGGCTCTGGCGATGGCAACACGTTGCGCTTGCCCCCCAGACAGTTTCAATCCCCTGTCACCCACAACCGTGTCATAACCTTCCGGCAACGTCAGAATGAAATCGTGAAGCTGGGCCAGTTTCGCCGCCGACTCCATTTCCGCTCTGGAAATATTTTTATCCCAAAGAAGAATATTATTTTGAATAGTATCATTAAACAAAAATATATCCTGAGAAACGTACCCGATTTTATGCCGCCAATCTTCCAGATTCAGATCGGCAAAGTCATGGTCATTCACCAAAATGCATCCCTGCGTCGGTTGATAGAAACCGATCAGAAGAGAGGTCAATGTGCTTTTGCCTGAACCCGTGGAACCCACAAGTGCAGTAATTTCTCCCTTCTTCAAAACCAGTTCGATTCCATTCAAAACGGGCTGATTGGGTTTTAAAGGATAGTGGAAAGAGAGGTTTTTAAACTCCACCCGCTTGACCTTTGTCACAGAATGACAACCGTTCTGTTCCACAGGCAAAGAGTTCAAAATGTGATCTATCATCTCAATTCCTTTTCTTTCCTTATTCAACTGCGCATAAGCAGAATTGATATTAGACAAAGCCGGGCTTACCTTCCTCAAGGCCAACAAAAAGACGACCAGTGTTGAAAAAGACATCTGAATCCAGCCCGTTCCCAAAGTCAGAATTCCGACAAGAATGACAATGGCAGAAGACATTAAATCATTAATCAGGCTGATACCGTGTGTGGTAAGAATCAGTTGAAGATGAGGTCTTAATTGCCCCCGCAAAATGATTTCCTCCATTTTGACAAGATATCCGGAAAGGCCATACGATTTCACTACTTTCAATCCGTCAATGGAATCAACCTCGATTTTACTGGCTTTGCTCTCCAGTTCATACAATTCTCTTCCATAGGAAACCGCCCGTCTGTCAATCACCTTTCTCCACAATTGGACCCACGCCAGTCCAAACAAACCGATCAAAACAGTGACCCACCAAGAGAGGTAAAACATGAACCCGGTCATCACCACGGCATTGCAGACGGCGGCAATCAACATGCCGAGAAAGTTCATCACCTGAAACGTCGATAGCGCCGGACCGTTGATATCATAAAGAAGAGCCCCGCGGCTTTTTTCGGCCAAATAACTGTATTGGGCTGTCAAAATTCTCTGAAATAATTTGACTTTCACTTCCCGATTCAAACTTTTAGCAATGTAGGCACTTCCATATTGTTGCACCACACGCACTACTCCGTTGGCAACAATGACCATGCTCATCAAAATGAGCAGTGCAAACAGGATATTATTGGAGGTGGGAGAAACATTCATATACTGCAGAACAAGGGTCATAATGGAAACAGTTTTGCTGGAGGAAGTACTTCCTAATTTCGTCGCCGCATCCAACAAGGGCGCCACCAAACCGATCATGCTCATTTCCAAAAAAGACCCTCCCAACATTAATACTATCACGACAAAAGCGGCCCACATATGTGGCCGAAAAACGACTCTCCAATAAAATGCGAGAATGTTGGATTGTTTTTTAAACATGCAAAAGCCAAGCCCTTCCGCGCCAACGGTCATTCTCACTGATGTCTTTCAAAATTAGGGACCGATATGTCGGCATTTCACTTTCTTGAACCCATATTTTGCTGGTTCCAAAAGTTCTAAATGACGCAACGACCAATGCAGTTATTTTTTTAGAGTCAATCAGATTCACCAGCACCGGATCTTCTTCAAAATCCTTGTTATCAATAGCTTCCGGGTAGCATTCCATGTGGAAGGCCTTGGCGCTGATGCCCGGAACGGCTACATATCCCCCTTTTTCGACTTCCGAAAGCGAACGAATGAATTTAATTTCACAATTTTTGCGGATATCGGAGGATAAAACATCGATAAAAGAAACATTGAAAGGGGTATCATAAGTATAAATTTTCTTTAAACCGAGTTTTCTGATTTTTTTCCCCAAGAAGGTTGCGGCCATTCGGGCCGGCCATATGTCATTCAAAAAAACCCACACGTTCCAGATGGCGCTAACTACAATAAAAACAAATGCCATCTCCCAAAACAATCCCTGATGAGGAGGCGAGAAAATTTTATCAAAATGAAATGCGCTAAATCCAATAAAAATCAGCATGCTCGGAAAACCTGGAAAATAAGACCGTGCAAGTTGGGGCGCCCGTGTCCATTCCCCATAAAGAATGGGAGATAGGCTCAGAAGAAGCACCAAAACTGTTTTTAAAGCAAAGGCAGAGTCATAACCAGTCTTCCACCACACATAACCGACCAAACCAACGGCAATTAAAAAGGCAATGCTATGAAAGGGCGCCATCCGAAAAAAGAAAAGATAAATCCATTTCCATCCCGCTCCGCGCATCGTGTTTGAAATGGGTTTGCCTATCGCCTCGAAGTATTTTTTATACAGTACAAAATGGCAGGCACTTTTGGAATTGTTCCACCAACTCCAATATCCTTTAAGATTTTGGATAACATGCGGGGCAGTCAGAAATAGGAAGACAGCTGCAAAACCCAATCCCGCCTGAAAAATACCAAGAAACTGCCCATTCTCTTTAAAAAAATGATATAAAAATGCGCCAACAATGAGGGGTAGAAATTTTCGGGTCGCTGCCGAAGAAAACATCATCAAACCGGCGGCTACCCCCGCAACCAGATATAAATACCGTTGAAGACAAAAAACGGAAACTAACAAAAAAAGAAGAGCCAGACACTGGTATGTTCCTTGTAGGGTGATCTCATAAGGCCAGAAGGAAAAGATAAACAGAGAAAAAACAAGAAGACCGACACCGCTACCCCAGTAATGAACCGCAACGAGGTAAATGAAAATCGCCGATAGACTACATGCGACATTGCACAGAAAAATCAGCGGATATTCCGATTCCCGATCGTTGAAAACACGCTGGAAAAAAGCCACACCCAAAACTCCGGCATCCTTCATTCTGGTCTTATTTTGTGAATCCTTATGCATATCTGAAGGCCAAAGCCACTGGTGCGAAGTCGCAGCAGATCTGACCTGCAGTTCATTGTTGGTGCAGGTTGAAAAAAAGGTAATCCCGCGGGTACACCAAGCTATGAGAAGCATCATCAAAAGAGAAATCACAATAACAGCAAAAAAATATTCCATTTTATTTAAGAGCGGATTTTTGTAATGGCCCTATAGACAGGCATAAAATCAGCATGGTAGAGTGAGGTATCACGCAACAATGCTGGCAGTTTCATTTTTCCAGAGGAAGTGTGTGAATATATACTCAATCCTATTTTTTTCATTATTCTATTTTTTCTGAAAGCATCTAGAAGACGGTCATACAAGGAGCTTTTTTTAATACTTTTTGCGGTACCCGGAGGAGACATATAAGGAGCAAAAAAAGTGCACAAACTTTTTTTGATTATTGCATTTGACTCCACCCCTCCTAAATCTTTTTCCACCTTTATCAGTTCTTTGGAAAAAATCTCCACTAATTTTTGAACGGAATCCCAAGAATAAATTTTCAAGGCCCAATCACAATCGGCGATGGATATTTTAGAGCTTTGAAGATCATGACCCTGTCTTACAAGCAACAACTCATCCATTTTACAGACCTTTCCCTGAATTGGAACGAGACCTGTATTAATCAATTCTCCAACAAAATTATTTACTTCCGCTTCAAGAACAGTGGACCATCTCATTTTTTTTTGTGCCGTCCGCGAAACACCATATTCCAAAACGGCGTAATTTGAAAAGAGACTCCATAATCTTTGGGAGGCCTTAGATTGTTCAAAGGAACTCTGGCGATAGTAGCTGGTTCCTTCCACTTCTCCGATGGCTCCCTGCGATTTTAATGTGAATAAAATAGCTTCACCACATACAAAGCTGAAATCAGAATGAGTTTCAAGAAAATCGACCGCTTTTTGTAAATTCGGCACAATTGCAAAATCGTCATCCGCATAGAAAGCAACATACGGAGTTTTTACATAATCTATCAATCCCCTCATAAACGAATCGGTCTGCCAACCTTTGGCATGCACATCCTGCACGCCGGGATCAATTAAATGTTTGATCTTTAAACGGTTCCCGACTTCCCTTGACAAAAACTGACAGAATTCTTTCATCTGATCCGAATTGCTGGAATCACCGATAAGAATATGAAATGGACACCGAACATCCATATAATAGCGAAGCAACCGTTTTAGAAATGGCACCCGATTCTTTGTTGGAATAACGATAGTCAACATGTCAAGCCGCCTTGCTCAAACAGATTTCCTGCCACATTTTGTATTCTGAAAGGAATGTTTTCATCAGCGAATCTTCGTCCTCCGGCGTATCGCGAGAAATGGCCAGCGCCGCAAGAGCCCCGTCCAACAATTCTCCAAGGCTGTCGAGATACGTGCTCTTTGTCAAAGGAACCGAACGAAGTAGAGCCACAAAGCGGTCGGTCGCCTTGTTGTTCCCCATTTCATCTTCCAAATCTCTCCACAAATTATGCGGATTTCGAAATTGATGCACAAGAGGATACCCAAAAGCAACCACCTCCTGCATATGTTCGGCTAAACGGCAAATCGTATAAGCCGACCAAATGTCGCTGTTTCTTCCCGAACCGGGCGGAGTGAAAAAGGCAGGGATGACGTTTTTTCCCAATGCTGTGCTTTGATTATTCCATGAAGACCATGTGCCGGGATACAATCCAAAAACAGGTTCAAATACGGGTTTCATCCCCATAACACGAATCGGCCAAAAAAGACGGGAGATCGCATCAATATCGGGATCTTCCAACACCAAGCCATTGTTAACTGCAACCTTTAATTTCCCCCGCTTCCGTGTTGCCACCTCCTTCACAACCTTTCTCTGTGACCATGGATATCCTCTCGGATAGAAGGGAATATTGTTTTCCTCCACCAAAGCCTCATAAACGTTGAACCAACCTGAGGGAGTCTGGAACAGATTCATTTCCGTTTCTTTTCCGACAATTTCGTGATGACCAAAAAAATCATGATTCGTTACGAAATTGTCATCGTCCAACATGATCAAATTGTCACAATTTTCGAGATAAGCGATGAAGTTTCCCACCAACTTGCGTGCCCCGTGATTATAGGGCATCAACTTTAGCAGGCGAGGATATGAAGCCAGTCTTTTTTCCTGCTCTTCGGGTCCATAAAAATGAATCGGAATGCGGTAACGATCTGAAATGGCATTACAAAATTCTCTCGCTTCATTGGGGGTTTTTTTGTCCCCCACGATCAACAGGGAAAGATCTTTCTCCCGGTTGTTCATGCGGGCGTTTTGACACACTCCTTCCAGAAATTTTGGAACACGTATGGTTGTGGTAACTAAAGTTGTTTTACTCATGACTTTTCTCCCTTTTTGACTTCTTTTATATTTTTAATTCCCGAATCAGCACAAACGCTTCCGCCATCTCCAGCCCCGCTTGAACCCCGTATACTTTGGCTTGCGCCGTGACCGCTTCGATGGAACGCGGATGAGGATACTCTCGCATCACATTACCGTAACATTGAAGCGCTTTAATTTTCGTTTCCAAAAAACCTTTAATGTCGACAAAAACGTTGGGCAAAAAGGCTGTGTCAGGATAGAGAGGCGCCCAATCCGTCGAGGAAGGCGCCGGATAGCACAATACCCTCCGAATCAAATTTCTTGGAAGTCCCGGAACAGTCCCCCGCTCCGGAAGCCGAATGGCGGCCATGGTTGCCTCAGAAACAACACGATGATCGTCGTTCACATCTCCCCGGTGATGCGTGTACACAACTTCCGGCCTCACCTCAACAATGGCCTTTTCAATAGCTTGAACAATATCCAACGTAGACACCGTGTTCATTTTAATATTGGGGAAATCGAAAAAGAGAATATCTTTGATACCCAACGTCTTTCTTGCGGCGTGCACCTGCTCTAAAAAAGCGTGTGGTTGGGTTTATTTTTGCGCGCATCAACATGCTCACACAAAAAACAGGCGTAAACCTCATCTCCCTGTGCGGCATGTTTTGCGATTGTGCTTCCTATACCTAAAACTTCGTCGTCGGGATGCGCACCCACTACCAGAACTCTCATAATTTCCCCTCTCCACCAATCAGAGCTTCAACTGCCGCAATATTTTTGCGAAACGCCGGTTCTTGAATGTTAGGTATAACATCTCCGCACCCATCGGCAATGGCCAAAATACGTTTAGGACTGCGAACATCATCCACAATAATATCTCCTTTTTGTCCCAAAACACCGCCGGAGAGAATAAAGAAATCGCCTATACAACGCCGTTCCATTTTTTGAATGAGATTTTGAACTTCAAAAAGAGTTTTGATCGTTCCATCATAAGCTGGTTTCATGAAAAGACACAAAACTCGAATACCCCGCCTACCCGCCTCTTCCAACGCCTCTGACAAAATGGTTCCATTACCCGCATCAATAATAAGACCGGGTGTACGCATAGTCGCAATCATCTCCCGCGTGATGGCTCCCGTACCGGCTGTGGCACCGATCACCACATCCGCCTCCCGGCAGGCCTCACAGTTGTCCACAGTAAAGTGAATCTCCGATTTCGTATGGGCTGATTTGATCGCATTAAGCCCCTCCGCGATTTTTTTTAATTTTTCGGGATCGCGTCTCGTCAATACCACATGACAACCCCTCTCCACTAATTTGAGCGCAATTTTACTCCCCAAATTACCGGCACCAATCACCGCCACTTTTTTTCCGATAAGTGGGAGGATTGTTTGCGCCAAAAGAACGTCCAATGCATCCGCCGTCAAATCATTTGGTTTGAATGTGAGAAGACGACTTTTTTTAACTCTTTCATGGAAAAGGATCCAAGCTTTCTCCCATCCCACAACCTTTATCTCTGCATCCATCAATATGATGTCCACAATTCCATCGACCATTTCTAAAACTTGGCAGATCTGTTCTTGGGATATCACAATTACATTCCCCGCAATCGTGGTATCGGTTTCGCGAATGGCCGGAAACACAACAGGAGGGGAGGATTATTTAAATTAGCCGTATTGGCCACACTAAACATCGATATTTTTCTTTTCGTTTTGGCTTCTTGAACCACTTTTTCTGCTATTTCTTTGACTCGATGGAGAGGATCAAAAACATCCCCTACTTTTAAAACGTCGGAAGCGGCCTTCTTGGAATCCCCTTCCCATTGAACTAACTCCAACAAAAGAGCGCCATCTCCAGTAGTCACCACCACACCATCATTTTGAACGGAAACGACAGAGCCGGCAAAAGATTCTTTAGGGCAAAGAGTCGGTTTTGCTTGCCAAACGATCATTTTTTTCCCACGAAGAAAAGTAAAAGCTCCGGGGTAGGGATGGGTCACTGCCCGGATTAAAGTGTAAAGATTTTTTGTCGAATGGGACCAGTGTAACAAACCATCCGACGGCTTTCTCTTTATCCAGAGTGTAGCCAGAGAATCGTCCTGTTTTAATCTCTCTTCTCTATTGGCAATCAATTTTGGATAGGTTTCAGAAACCAATTGATATGTTGCTTCACAAACTTTTTTATAGAGAGTAGTTGCCGTTTCATCTTCATCGATCGGATAAGAAACTTGTTTCAGAATATCCCCGGCATCGGCTTGTTCAGCGATAAAAAAAATCGTGGCGCCACTCTGTTTTAACCCATTCAATATCGTCCAAGGAATAGGAGCTCGACCTCTTCCTTTAGGCAAAAGGGTGGGATGGAGTCCAATCACTCCTTTTTTCGGCACATCCATCAACTGTTTTTTGACCAACCATGACCAACCGATAACATACATCAGATCCGGGTTGAGATTTTCAAGAGTTTGTAATGATTCTTTGGAATTGAAGTCGCGGAATTTAAAAATAGGAATGTTCAGTCCATTTATCAAATCATCAAAGCAGGCAAAATCAGAAACTCCCTTTTTCAAACTATCATCGATCGTAAAAATACCGACGATATCAGCTTTGGCATCGATCAGGGCTTTCAGGGCAAACCGTGAAAACTCAACACAGCCGACAAAAACCACTTTCAATGGAGAGCCTCCCGAATAAGATTTGCCACACGAACAGCCCCTTTTCCATCCACCTGTTTTTTACCGGCCGATGAAAGTATCTCGCGACGATCTTTCTGTAACAGAGAAATAACTGCTTCTCGGATCGCCTCTTCCGGCACCTTTTGTCCGAGCCCCAGATTAATCACGGCACCTTGTTTGTGAAGCGATCCGGCAAATTCGTTTTGATGTTCATATTGATCCAAAATCACGGAAGGAACTCCTAAACAAACTAGCTCGTACATGGTGGCCCCCCCGGAGGCAACCGCCAAATCGGCCTTAACCATCAAAGAGGGCATCTCTTTCACATCATGGACTACTTGCATCCGATGGTTACCCTCGAAAATCGCCTTCAATTCCTCCCGAAATTTGAAATCGGGACCCACCACAAAAATAATTTCAAAAGAACCGGTTAATGATTGCAGAGCTCTTGCCGCCTTCAGACTCAAACCCTTCATGTCAGTACCACCACAACTGATCAGAATTTTTTTTACCGACTCGCTCGTTTGTTTTTTGGCCGCGCGCTCAAACTCAGAACGCAACAGGACAAATTGAACACCTTGATATACTTTGGATTTTCCCTGTGTTGTGTAACGTTTTTCTCCAGAAAGCGCATTGCAATTAAAAACCAGATGCGACGGAAAAACGGTTTTTCCCAACTCATCGATGCTGACCAAAAAAATTCCCAAATTCTTCAATGCGGAAAGATATTCATCGGAGGGACAGATCAAGTCAGTGATCAAGACATCAACTTTTTCTTTTTTCAACAATGGAAGAAACGTTTCCAACTCCTCCCCTTCAGATGGCACCGCACAAAACCCGTTTTCAGGATAACGGGCAAAAGCCTCTACCATCACTTCAAAATCATCGTCATGCGTTGGGAGAACATGGATGGCGCTTCCAAAATCATGGATTTTAGCCAATACCGCGATATTATCGTTGGTGAAAAACAACGGTTTTTCACCCAACGCTTCAGCCAGCGTGAGACAACGCATCAGGTGTCCCATGCCGATGTCTTTGTTGGCATTCACTCTAAAGGCGAACCGGATCATTTTTTTAGATCATATCCCAAGTCAGGGTAGTGTCTTCCGAAATATTTTGTTTGGCTTTACGACCGACGATTTTTTCTAAGTCTTTGGGATAAATGCCAGTTCCAGGTCGCTTGCACGTCAGCATCGCCTGCGTAATAACAGTTCCCTGAGGAATGGTAACGGTGGTGACAACACTTTTGCGTGCATACTGATAGGACTTGGCCTCCGCTTCGCAGGGACCATCGACAAACCGACCCAATGTCTTTTCAACAATGCGAACTTGTTTCACCAGCTCTTTGAGTTCTTGAGGATCCAGACCGAAACCATGATCCGGACTATCGGGCAATGATTTGTCCACGGTGTAATGTTTTTCAATGCTTCTAGCCCCCAACGCCACAGCAACCAGCGGAGCCGTAATACCATAAGTATGATCAGAATAACCAACGGGGATTTCCGGAAACATTTCCTGAATTTTCAGCATCTTCCTCAAATGGGCATCTTCAAAATCACAAGGATAACTCAATACACAATGCTGAAGGACGATCTGATCACTGCCAGCATTACGAACAATCTGAATCGCTTCTTCAATTTCAGCCAAGGAAGACAAACCCGTCGAAAGCATCACGGGTTTTTTAGTTTTACCCACCACCTTCAACAATTGTGGATAGGTTAAATCGGCAGAGGCTATTTTAAAAACAGAAACCCCGAGTTCGTTCAAAAATTCGGCGCTCTCGGGATCGAAAGGGGTCGAACAGAAAATGATATTGAATTCTTTGCACAGTTTGATCATTTCCACATAGGCATCAGCCGGCAGTTTATCGATTCTTTTGAAGGTATCATATTGTGTACCGCCACCATCGGTGTCGAGTTTGGGATTCCAATAACGCGGCGCCGTTTTGGTCGCCATTTTTTCCGCCGTATAGGTTTGAAACTTGACCATATCGGCACCATTCTTTGCCGCAGTGATAATCAATTCTTTGGCACGCCCAAGATCGTTGTTATGATTAACACCAGCATCCATCAAAATAAAACAGGGTTGATCAGCCCCAATCACTTTATTTTCAATTTTTACATTCTTCATTGGATAATATCCTTTGTTCTATCTGACTGTTAATTTTAGCCAAGTTCGGATTGGCATCCATAAAAGCAACAACTTCCGCCAAAGAGAAAACCTCTTCGGCACGATATAAGTTATTGTAAATCACCTTCATTAATTCCAAATCATTGTGCGTATCGACAGTTAGTCGATAGTGAGGCCTTTTTACTGTTTCATCGGCCTGTAATATGCCTACTTGATATTCATTGGAATCTTTCAACAAAAAAGTCATGTATTCACTCTTTGACGGATCTCTCAAAGTTAATCGCGCTTTTGTGAGAGCCTTCACGGCAATGACTTCTGAAGCAACACCAAGAGGTAAACCTTCCACTGTGGTATATTCACTTCCCTCTTCTAGATGGCATTCAATGAGCCGATCAATATATTCCGGATCAGTCAAGGGGTTATCTCCCGTTACTCGAACAACATGATCAGCCCTTTCCCGCAATGCCGCCAACTCAAATCTCTGAAAAACATTATCTGCATCACCAGCGAGGCTGGGGATAGCACAGCATTTGGCCTCTTCAAGTAAAATCGCGTCTTCCGGAAGATTCGACGTACACAAAACCACCGTTTTGGGATGTTTTGCTTTTTTAACTCTATCTATTAAATGTCTAATCAGCGGTTTTCCAGCCATTGTAGCCAGAGCCTTTTGAGGAAGGCGGATCGATTTCATACGCACGGCAATGGTAACAATCGTTTTCATTATATAAAGACATCATCCTTTTTCATGCCATTGGCAGTGGTTTTTCCCAGTAGCTTGCCGGCATTCATGGGAGATAATCCACCAAAGGCTCGTTTAAAAGCGAGCATCTCTTTTGTAATAGTTTCCCACGGTTCAATATTTCTCCGTGCAACAATGCTCTTTTTCATATTCTTTCTGTATTTTTCCTCACTCGCTGAGAAAACAAATTTTTCAGAACCGATTGCCAATTCAATTTTACGACACTGTTCCACAAAACGTTTGAATTCATCCGGATTCAGGGCTGATTCATGATCAATCCCCTTTTGGCTTCTGTCTAAAGTAATGTGTTTTTCGATGACAGAGGCTCCATAACCAATCGACACCAAAGGCAAAACGGCAGCTAATGGATCGTCTGCATTGAGATGATCCATAAATCCAACGGGACGTTTAAAACGATTATGTAGCGTGTTCAAAAACTGAAGATTGGTCTCTTCTATTTTGGTTGGAAAGGCCTGGAATCCATGCATCAAAATCACCTGATCATTCAAAAAAGAAAGAGCTGTTTCAATTTCATCGGGATAAGTTGCGCCAACACCAAAAAAAATAGGTTTTTGCTGGTCACCAACATATTTTAACAAATCCGGGTTGGAGACATCCGTTGAATGAATCTTATAGGCGGGCATGTTAAGTGAAGTTAAAAATTCTGCACTGGGCAAATCAAAGACGTCGGCAAAAAGAACAATACCGGCTTCTTTGGCATAGTCAAAAAGTTCTCTCCATTCATTCTCTTTAAATTCTAATTTCTTAAAAAGAGAAAATTGAGGATGCGATGCAACAAGCAATTCTTCCGTAACAAACTTTTGAAATTTCACTGCGTCGGCTTTTGCTTCGACTGCCGCT
Source organism: Deltaproteobacteria bacterium (assembly GCA_016213065.1). NCBI lineage: Bacteria > Pseudomonadati > Myxococcota > Myxococcia > Deltaproteobacteria bacterium. The sequence goes on along the minus strand of JACRBV010000021.1, from coordinate 1,305 downwards.
TCCACCAATTTTTTCGCCACTTGGAGAGAACCTTCATGGCTGTTGGCTACTTCGGCGATGATAAATGCCGACGTTGATTCACTAATAATCCTATTTGCAATTTTTATTTTCATGACACGACTGTCGTAGCTAATTCTTTCACCAAAGTTGGAACTGTTTTTCGCGGAGGAGGAGTATAAGAAACGGTTTTAAAAATGGAGGGGTCATAAGTTCCATCTTCATTGATCCAACCTATTCCTTCTGAACTGCCAAAATGGAATCGCGGATTCCCTTGTGCAAATTTTGAAACAGCTTCAAATCCAATAACAAAAGCATGGTTACAAGCGGCACGGGCATTCCGCAACGCGGAAGATGTAGAGCCTGCAACTCCCAGGTAATCACACATGACTTCCCGGATAGGCTTCTCACAATCTACGATAGAAACATTCAATCCTTTAAGGGACAAATATTCTCTTAATATTTGATACCATTTTCCAGTTTCATCGGGATGCATTCTCAAATGAATATTTTTGGCACAGCTTTGATCCAAGACCGTTTTAAAATCACGATAGTATAAAGCAAGATATTCCTCTGAAATGACATCACGCTGAATAAAAGCACTGAGGGGCGATAATATAGTATTTTTCTTTGGCTGACCATTTTGGCAACGACAAACACCATAGGTGGGATATTGAGCAAGATATACTTTTGAATCCTTGAAAAGAGATTGATGGGCTTTAACTTCCACGGGATCACAAAAAATATAGGCATTGGCACGACCTGACCCTAACTGAGTTAGAAGATCGTAAGCACCGGGTCGAAAAGTTTTTCCAATAATAAATTTTGGCAACAAAATGCGTTCATAAATTCGGTGTTTCACCATTTTATAAAATTGCCGTTCTTGCCGGATAAGATATTGAAAAAAATTGTAAAAAAATCCAAGAAAAGAACCAGACTTTTTGACTTTAAACGTCAGATTCTTGAACAATGAATTTGTTACTCTCAAAGAACAGCTTTTGGATTCTCCTAACAGACGTTTAACCAGCTCAACTTCTTTTAATAAAAAGGTTAAATTATGCCAAACCACTATACGTACACAATGTTTCGGAAGGACACATTCTGCAATATAGCGTTCATCTATCTGCACTTCTCCGCCGGTCAACCACACATCAAAAGCATAGTCACGCAATCCCGAAGCTTTCTTTCTGAAAAATTGTAACATTTGAAAATTTTTTTCATAGCTTGGGGTGAGCAGAAAATCTCTGATGGTACCATCACGTTTTAAAACTTCCATCTCCTCGATAAAGCCAGAAGGCATATAAAAAT
>JACRBV010000020.1 GCA_016213065.1 Deltaproteobacteria bacterium | reverse complement strand
ATCCGCGCGTGAATTTGCTCACAGCATTTGCATTCGGCGCCATCGGTACCATCTGGTTCGCCTTGCGCGGCCGTGACCTTGCGAAATGAGCGTTACATCTATCTGAATTTATTTGTTATTTATGGCCAAATTAAAATTATAGCAACTTTCGAATGCTAAATGACGATAATACCATTGAAGGTATTATTTAAATTGGTATAATACCTTTATGCAGAAATGGTCTGTTGAAATCAGAGAGCGAGTTCGAAAAAGGGATATACCCAAATTACCAAAAGATGTGCAGTTGATTTTCTCACAAGTTTTGACTGATCTGACAAACGAAGGACCGTTTCCCTATGGTTGGAATGTAAAACAATTGGAAAAAGGGAAGAACAGGATGTGGCTAAAACATAAATGGAGAGTCATTTATACCTATGAAAAGCAGGAGCTATTCATAGAAATCATTTACGCCGGATCCAAGGAAAACGTGCCTTACTAAAGGCGGGAGGTAATTATGAGCAGTAGAACAATCAAGATTGAGCATGGCAATGCCATTGTTTTGGTTCTGCACGTTGCCAAAGAACAGGAAAAGACCGTCAAAGATTTTTTCCGCACTACTTTGGAAAGGCTTGAAAAAATTATGACCGTTCCCGCTTCTGTCGTTCAGGGAGAGTTGCGCAAGAAAAACCCGATGATTGGAACTCCTGCAGGTGCTTTGAAGGCCTATAGATTGCGAGAGGGCTTGAGTCAAGCTGAACTGGCCAAAAAAGCGGGACTCAAACAACATCATATTTCTGAGATGGAAAAAAGAAAAAGAGGAATTGGTTCGAAATCGGCAAAGGCATTAGCAAAAGTTCTTAATTGCAAATTGGAACAACTGCTTTCCTAATCAACTTTTTAAGGAATTTGAATGTTTAAGGAGTTCTTATGAAAAGAAAAAGTTTTGTTTTTTTTATTTTTTGTATTTTGTCGGTTTCTCTTTGGGCCGAGAGCGAGTCCTCATTGGAGAAAAAAATTGTTGCTCAAACCAAAGCGCTTGATCCCGCCATTATTTCGGTCCGCCCCGCTTACGTTAGAGAACGAGATCGTCTTGATTGGATGCCGGTTGTAACTTTGGCGGCGAAGACTTCCGAAAAAAAACAACGTGAGATTGCCAAAAAATTGGCCGACCTGGTTGTACGTTTTCAGAATGGGGTCAGAACGGAAGATGTTGAGGGAGGGATGTTGGCCTCGTTGGAAGGAGAACATGGCTATCCAATCGTGGGACAGGTTTTCTACAACATTGTTCAGCATGATCCGCTGACAATCGAGGTGGGCATTGGTTTGCGCGCGGTTGAGGATGACGTTGTTTCTTCAAGTTGCTGCGCCACGGAAGAAATGATTGGTCGTATCGTCAAAAGTCGCTTTGTCTCTTTCTGATTGCCACCCCATTTTTTTCATATTAACACCGGAAATAATTTGATTTGGAGAGGTGACTGAGTGGTCGAAAGTGCTCGCCTCGAAAGCGAGTGTGCCCTTACGGGTACCGTGGGTTCGACTCCCACCCTCTCCGCCAAGAAGTATGAGAAAATTGTCATTTCTTGATCGCTATCTGACACTCTGGATTTTTCTAGCCATGGTTGTAGGCGTTGGTGGCGGCTATCTTTTTCCCGGTATTGTTCCTTTCATTAATCAGTTTAGTATCGGGACAACTTCTATTCCGATTGCGATCGGATTGATCCTCATGATGTACCCGCCTCTTGCCAAGGTTCGTTACGAAGAAATGGGTCCCGTTTTCAAAAATTTCAAGGTGCTGGGATTGTCTCTGATTCAAAACTGGATCGTCGGACCTTTTCTGATGTTCGGTCTGGCGATTCTTTTTCTCCACGACAAACCGGAGTATATGGTGGGTCTCATCATGATTGGTTTGGCCCGGTGTATTGCCATGGTGATTGTCTGGAATGATTTGGCCAAAGGCGATACCGAATATTGCGCCGGGTTGGTTGCCTTCAACTCGATTTTTCAGGTCCTGTTTTTTTCGGTTTATGCGTATGTTTTTATCACCGTTCTTCCGACATGGGTTGGATTGAAGGGAATGGCGGTTCACATCACTATTGGCGAAATAGCAAAAAGCGTCTTCATCTATCTTGGCGTACCTTTCCTTGCAGGAGCGATTACGCGGATTACACTTATTTCGATCAAGAACAAGGATTGGTATCATCATAAGTTTATTCCAAAGATCAGTCCGATTACACTTGTGGCCCTTCTCTTCACGATCGTTGTGATGTTCTCACTCAAGGGGGAATATATTCTTCAACTTCCTCTTGATGTTGTGCGAATCGCTATTCCACTTTTTGTGTATTTTGTTGTCATGTTCTTTATATCGTTCTTCATGAGCAAGAAGGTTGGTGCGACTTATGGTCAGTCGGCAACACTGTCCTTCACGGCGGCGTCCAACAACTTTGAACTTGCCATCGCTGTTGCCATTGCAACCTTCGGAATCAATCACGGTGCGGCTTTTGCGGCCGTCATCGGTCCGCTGGTCGAGGTGCCGGTCTTGATCGGGCTTGTCAATGTCTCGCTCTGGTTGGGGCGAAAATACTACCCGTTACAAGAGATAAAGGTGTGATGGGTATTCGATGTTTTTGGATTGAACGATGCGTTTGAAAACGGTATAAAAGCCGCATGAAAAAAAATCTATTTCCAGTAACTTTTGTTTTTTGCTGTTTGTCGCTTGCCATGAGTTTCACTGTGAATTCTGCAACGTCCGTCACTCCCATTCCGGGGGTTCCCAAAGGGGTTAACAAATTTTTGGATCAAACGGATATCAACCGTTTGGTTCATAAAGGATTTAAAGTTTACACTGGCAATGTTCCTCCCACCCTTAATGGAACTTATCTGCTCGACAAGATGACCGTGACCTACGATTCAGGCGGTTATGATGGCGCCTATCCGATCGGACATCAGATTGAAACCTATACCTATTCTTTTTCCAACCAGCATCCCGCAGGTCAGATTGATTTGAGTTACGAATCACCGGATGCCAATGACAAAGGAGTAGGGAAGGGTTCCTATCTTTCCGGCGCTGACAACTGTTTCACCATCTATATGGAGAAGAAGGGGGAAGAAAATGGGTGTCATTATCAGGGGGCCGTGGTTTTTTCCGGTTGCGTAGTGGCAGACGGACTTAAAAATGTTGGCGGTTCCTACACAATGAAGAACAAAGAGAAAACGTCTGCCTGTGCAGAAATGATGCCTGTCAATGCGTTTCGTATCTATAAAAAAGATGGGGGCTTAGCCCGCAAACTTAAACCGGGAGAGAATCCTTTCGGAACAGTTGAAGAAGCCTCCGAATCTTCTGAAGAATCTCCTCAAGATTAATTCCTTTATTTCTTCGCAAAAGGAAGTTCCAGCAAGTGACACGCGGTTTTGTGACCTGTTGTGTATTCCTTGAGTGGCGGGGGTACGGTGATGCAGTGGGGCATCACGTACGGACAGCGCGTGTGAAACGGACATCCGGTGGGTGGATTGATGGGGCTTGGGACATCTCCCTTTAAAATAATGCGTTCTCTTTTTCTTTGAATGGCGGGGTCGGGGATGGGCACCGCCGACAGAAGAGCTTGAGTGTAAGGATGCTGTGGATTTTCGTAAATATCTTTGTAATCGGCAATTTCAACAATGTGTCCCAGATACATCACCGCCACGCGATTTGAAATGTGACGGACAGCGGCGAGATCGTGGGCGATGAAAAGATAGGTTAGTTTGAATTGATCCTGCAAATCCATCATCAAATTTAAAATCTGCGCCTGAATGGAAACGTCGAGCGCGGAAATGGGTTCGTCGGCCACGATAAATTTTGGGTTCAGCGACAGAGCGCGTGCAATGCCGATGCGCTGGCGCTGGCCTCCTGAGAATTCGTGGGGATATCTGCGGATGAATTTGGGATTGAGTCCCACAATTTTGAGAAGTTCCTGCACGCGCTCTTCCAGTTGCCGTCCTTTGACGATACTAAAAATTCTGAGTGGTTCGCCGACAATGTCTCCCACCGTCATGCGGGGATTCAAAGAAGCATAGGGATCCTGAAAGATAATTTGAAAATCACGGCGGGCCAGTCTCAACTGTCCGGGGCTTAAACGCGTGATGTCTTTGCCATTGAAAAAAATCTCTCCTACAGTTGGCGGGATTAATTGTAAGAGAGCGCGTCCCGTTGTTGATTTGCCACAACCCGATTCACCCACCAACCCCAGCGTTTCGCCCGGCAGAATGGACAAATCAATTCCATCCACGGCTTTGACGTGTCCCACCACTTTTTTAAAGAGGGATCCCTTTTCAATGGGGAAATGAACGAAAAGATTTTTGGCCTCTACCAGAGGTTGTATTCCGGGAGTTGTCATTTCGTCACCTCTTTAGCCTGCCAGCAATGTGAAAAATGCCCGGGTTCAAAATTCTGGGCGATTGGATATTCTTTGCAACACCGCGCCACACGATAATCACAGCGGGGGTAATAGGGACAACCCTGTGGAAGATTCAATAGATCAGGAGGTTGTCCCGGTATGGTCGCAAGGCGGTCGGTTGTTGCTTCATCTAAACGTGGCACAGAACGGAGAAGTCCGACTGTATAAGGATGCTTCGGTTTTTCGAAAATTTCGCCGGCGGTTCCAAATTCCACAACGCGTCCCGCGTACATAACGGAAATGTGATCGCACATTGTGGCGGCAACACCCAGATTGTGGGTGACAAGAATAATGGTCATGTGAAATTCGCCCTGCAATTTTTTGAGCAGGTCCAGAATTTGCGCCTGAATGGTGACGTCCAACGCGGTGGTGGGTTCATCGGCGATCAACAATTTGGGCTGACACAAAAGCGCCATGGCGATCATCACGCGTTGGCGCATGCCGCCGGAAAATTGGTGGGCGTAATCGTGAATTCTTGTTTGCGGCGAAGGAATGCCAACCAGATCCAGCATTTCAACCGATTTTACCAGAGCTTGTCTGTATGTGATTCCTTTGTGAACTTGTAACACTTCTGTTAACTGTCTTGAAATTTTAAGAAGGGGATTGAGGGAGGTCATGGGATCTTGAAAGATCATCGAAACATGATTGCCGCGCACCCGGCGCATGGCTTCCGGAGCAAGGGACAAAAGATTTTTTCCTTCGAATAAAACTTCTCCGCCCACAATTTTACCCGGAGGTTCCGGAATTAAACGAAGCGCTGAAAGATTGGTGACACTTTTGCCCGAACCCGATTCCCCCACGATCCCCAAAGTGGCGCCGGGGGCAACATGGAAGGAAACTCCATCCACCGCTTTGACGATTCCTTCGCGTGTGAAGAAATAGGTTTTAAGATCCCGGACTTCAAACAAAGGTGCTGTTGTCACTGTTTCATCCTCGGATCGAGCGCGTCTCTAAGACCGTCTCCCAAATAGTTTAAAGCAAAAAGCAAAATGGCCAACAGCAATCCCGGGAAAAGAATCAGCCACGGATAGAGTTCCATGGCGGATGCTCCATCGGCCGCCAAGGAGCCCAAAGAGGCCATGGGTGCCTGTACGCCAAGCCCCAAAAAGCTTAAGAAAGCCTCTGTCAAAATAACGCTGGGAACTGTCAACGTGGAATAAACAATAATGGGTCCCAAGGCATTGGGAACCAGATGTTTGAAAATAATGGATCCGTTGGTGGCGCCAATCGCATGGGCCGCTTCCACAAATTCCTTGTTCTTGAGCGACATGATTTGTCCGCGGACAATTCGCGCCATGGTCAGCCATTGCACGGCACCGAGGGCTACAAACAACATTAGGATGTTGCGTCCGAAAATGGTCATCATAATGATAACGAAAATCACGTAGGGAAGGCCGTAGAGAATATCAACAAAACGCATCATCAGCGAATCAACTTTTCCTCCGAAGTAACCGGAGATGGCACCCCAGCTGACACCAATCACAAAACTCACAGCCGTGGCGATAAATCCGATGGCCAGTGAGATGCGCAAACCATAGATACAACGCGTGAGAAGATCTCTTCCCAAAACATCCGTACCAAACCAATGGGACAGAGAAGGCCCGTGTCCAATTTCGCTATAGACGATGGCATCGAACTCATACGGAACGATCCACAGCGTAAGCAGTGCCAGCAAAACACAGATCAAAACAAAAATGCCGCTTCCCACCGCCGCTTTGTTGCGTAAAAGACGGTACCACGCGTCTTTCCACAGGCTTGTCCCTTTTT
>JACRBV010000019.1 GCA_016213065.1 Deltaproteobacteria bacterium | reverse complement strand
GCGGCCGGTGGCATGGTCACTTCTCTCCTCATCGGGGTCTGGATTACCCAAAAAAAACACTTCTGCATCCTCTAGGTCTTGCAACTAGCTAAAATCACTCCTGTTTTTTAATTCCTCTTTGGCCTTGGATTTGCACTAAGAAACGTCAGAGGACTTTTTATGAAAAAAGCATTTGTCATTATTCTCGCCATTTTTGTTTGTCAGACGGCTTATGCTACTGATGAACCTGCAGATCTTGCCATTTTTTCTCAAACGCTTGGCGACTATATGATCAGCGAAGATATTTCTTCCATAACAACCAAAATTTCCTTTCAGTCGGATAGTTTGCCGGATCCTACCATAAAAAGAAAAGAGGCTTGTTTTAGCGAAGCATTACAAGACGGATCTGTTTGTGTGTCGTCATTCCCTTGCGTGAAGACGAGTCTTTCAACAGAACAAAATCCATTGGCAGGTTTTTCACTCGTATGTCCGTTATCCCGTGTTCAAAATGGAACTAAAGAGGTTTTGGTCAAAGATAATACGGAAACATTTTGGATAGAATCTTCAATGAGTATGTCCATTGGTTCCTCTTCTTCTACGATTGTTTTTGATAAATCGCCCGAAATGACAATTGGTTCCCTTGTGCCTACAGCCACTTGTACTATAGGCTCATGCACCGATGGCAAAATTTGTAACACCACCATCGGAGTTTGTGAATGTCCCGCGGGGGGATGTGCGACAGATACACCTCCCGCAACCGATACGCCTCCCGCCACCGATTCTGCGGTTACAGACAACTGCGATGGTGTTTCTTGTGGTGGCGGTGAAATTTGCAATAGTGCTACCGGCCGTTGCGAATTGGCTAGAGCGCCTCATGATTCATTTGATTCATCCAATGTGTCCGTCAGTACTCAAGACGAAGATATTCCGCCCGATGCTTCCAGTTATTCTGCAAATGGCAGTGGCGGAAGCGGAAAAAAAGGATGGTTCTGCAGTCTTAACCGAGACAGCGGCGATGCCTCTTTGTCGGCGATTGGATTGCTCTTTCTTGTTTTGTTGATCGCGCGTTTCAGGAACAAAATTGCCTGACAAAACTTTGTTGGTCCAATGCACGATGCGTTACGTGTGGGACCAGTTTGTCCCATCTCCATTTGGATCCCATCTTGAAAAGACGGTCCTTTAAAAGTTTTCCGACATTGGAATTATTACAAAAAGAAACTTCCCGAAGAGGTTTTTTGAGCGCTTCTTTTTCAAGAGTATCTGCAATTTGCGCGGCGAAAAGTTCTCCCAAAAGATAATTTTGATAGTAGACCGGTATGGTTGAGATATGGATTTTTGCGGCCCAATCGGGATAATCTCTTCCCTCCGGTTTTGAGATCAACTGAAATTCTTTCACGAGTTTCCACCAAAGCCCGTTTAAATCCTGATCGGGATTGCTGTAGAGGGCTTTTTCAAAATTCGTAACCACCATAACCCAACGTGCCGTAATCAATTTGTCCAGTGCCAGTTGGTTCCAAAGCGCCGGCGTTATTTTTTGCACTTCTTCTTTTGAAACTCGCATCATTTTTTCAAGCCATTCAGGATGTCTTAGCATGCGTTCCATCAACATCGCGATGGCTTCTGTTGTCAGCAAGTGCGCTTCATCTCTTAAAAAATAGGGAAGTTCCGCATCGATATTTTTGGAATAAGCGGCGTGCCCCAACTCATGCAACATCGTAGAAGACCAATAAGTATTGGGACGAATATTGCACAAGACGCGAACATCCTTTCTTTTATCCATGCAGATGCAGAAGGCGTGCTGGTTTTTGCCCGTTTTTTCAAAAAGATCACTTCGCTCCAAAATATCGGAAATATCCAGATCGATTCCCTGATAAAATTCGCGACAAACTTTAACGATATCCTGATTTTGAATATACGGATCGAGATTGAACGCGCCCTGTGCAGGCGTCTCCTGACTAAAAGGATCTTCATAATGCCATGGGCGGATTTTTTCCGGGATGGTTTCATAGTAGTTCGCCAATTTTTTGTGGAGATCACCAATTTTTTGGGAAAAAGTTTTTTCCGTATCCTGTTTGAGTTTAAAAAAAAGATTTAAAAGCCATCTGCTATTCAAATCCTGTAATCCCAATGACATTTCAAAGTGGTTCACAAATCCCAATTTCTGAGCCGCCTTGTTTCTTCTTTTTGTGAGTTCAAGGACCATGTCCGAAACCTCTTTGGAAATCTGCTTGCTCGCTTCCCACGCCTTTTTCCGGGTGTCTTCGTTTTTTTCCTTTTTCAGGATGTCCTTGATGTCATTGTTGGTGATTTTTTTTCCATCCAATTCCGTTCGAAAATTGTTGAAGATGTTTTCAATTTCGGTTTGGCGCTCTACCAAATCGGAAATCGTTTTTTCATCAAGTTGATTGGGGATGTAGGATTTGATGAGAGTTTCAATTTGCCGGGCGATCAGAGGATCTTTTATTTCTTTCCGTTTCCATTGTTTGAGTTCCGCGAATTGATCGGGATTGGAAAACAGCAGTTTCAATTTTTTCTCGGTTTCAGCAAGTTCGCGAGCCGCATTTTCTTCACCCGTTGTAGCCAACTGCCAATAGAGCTGGCAGAGCTTCTTATTCAGGGGTTCAACAGTATCGGTCATCTCTTGTATAAATGTTTCGGGCGAAATTTTTTGATTGTTTTTGGGCATGGGTGTGGCTTATACGGAATTGGTTTTTTGAAGTCCAAGAGAAAATATTGAAAGAATGAGGGCGCTTAGCTCAGTGGTAGAGCGCTTGCTTCACACGCAAGAGGCCATAGGTTCGATACCTATAGCGCCCACCATTTTAAAAAGGCTGTCAGCTCTCAGCGATCAGCTTTTTAAAGCGAAATAATCCTTGCATTCTGGCGAGAAACCCCCTAGAAGGCCACCTCAACAAGTGTAGTATGTAGCACGAAGGTCGTTTCCGCAGGTCATAGTGGCCTCACCCTCCGTTAGCAAAGTACTTACACGAAAATAAGAAGGAGGACGTAATGTCCCAGAAGAAAAAAGGAACCGTAAAATGGTTCAATGATAGCAAGGGTTTTGGCTTCATCACCCCGGAAGATGGTGGAAACGATTTATTCGTTCACTACACCAGCATCCAAGATGAAGGCTACAAGTCTCTCGCCGAAGGGCAACAGGTCGAATTTACAGTCGGCCAAGGCCCCAAAGGTGCCCATGCTACCGAAGTCGTGAAAGTATCTTAATTGTCTAAACAAAATAGAACTTAAAACGATAAACAAAACCCGCCCTCGCGCAAGCGAAGGCGGGTTTTTTGTTTGATCAGGGGGTGTTGAAAAACCTTGAGTTTTATGTTTGTCATCCTGAGCGGAGCGAAGGATCTGCTTGAAATTCAAATAGATTCTTCACTTCGTTCAGAATGACACAATGAAAATCAACAGTCCCCTTAGGCGACAATCTAGAAAATCTTTGAAAGGTTGAAGGTGGCGAATTGTGAACCTCTTACGGATCTTCCGAACCACTGCTTGGCGTAACCGCCATCGAGGCGCCATGTAGTTCCAAGCGGGATGTCGATTGTAAAAGGGGTTAGAAAAGCCATGTGTTTGATGCGTCCGTCGCCCAGAGGGCTGGCCTGATAGGACGCGTCAATGCGGGAGGCCAAATCGTAATCAACCATGCCCCCTGCTTGCAAAATAAAATCCTGCCTTCCCTTTGTCAAAGAATTGAAATTGAGCGAAAAAAAAGTGGTGCCCTGTGCGTGTGGGTTTCTTTTGCGCGGCATAAAAATACCGGAACCTACATAGACAGAATTGGTCATCCCGATAACCGATGTAAATTTGGTGATGGTATTGAGTCCGCCACCCACATAATCAACAACGGGATTAACAAACTTGCTACGATTCATAATCAACGGAGAGCCGGTCTGAATCCACCCACCCAACGCAAAATTATTTGTGTGCACAAAGTGCCCTCCCGACTTGGCGATCATAGCAGAACCTTTGTTTGCGGCATGAACCAGCGTTCCGCTCACCGTTTCCTGTCGGGCCTGAAATATTTTGGCTTCGACCTCCATATACATGTCTTTGAGCATGCCGTGTCCAATGCCGCGCGCGTAACGAATATTTTCTTCATACAATCTGGCGCGATTGAGAGTGGGGTTTGTTGTAAAGTGGGCTTGAGGACTTAAAACACCCCATAAAATATTTCCTCCCACACTGAGTTTGGATTGCCCCCCTTGCAAAACGAAATTGGGTGGAAGATCCAATGCCAAAAGATTTGTGGAAGAAAACAGGATGAGAAAAACATAAACTATTTTTTTGAACATGAGCTCCCCTTAATTTTTGACAGCCAACAACTCCACATCGAAGATGAGATCCGCATTGGGTGGGATGTCACTGCCTGCTCCACTTGCCCCGTATCCCAGTTTGGATGGAATCAAAAGAGTTCGTTTGCCGCCGACCTTCATGCCTAGGACGCCTTCATCCCAACCTTTGATGACTTGTCCTGCACCCAACGGAAAAGTGAAAGGTTGTCCGTGATCATAGGAACTATCGAATTTTTTCCCTTTTGCCCCTTTATTGTTAAGCCAGCCGGTGTATTGGACAGCAACCATTTGGCCGGAAACGGTGGTCTCTCCCGCGCCAATTTTTGTATCCTGATATTTCAAGCCGCTTTTTGTTGTGATTGTGTTGACCGCGGCCGCAGTCAAAAACAGAGATGCCAGTAATGCCATTGCTTTCATAAGAGCTCCTTTGTTGAAGAAAAAAATATTTTGGACTTCACTGGGCATGTACTATAAGTGATTTTCATTACGTTACCAGTAGAAAGTGTTTGCGCCTGTAGCTCAGGGGATAGAGCGTCTGCCTCCGAAGCAGAAGGCCGCAGGTTCAATTCCTGCCAGGCGCACAATCAATAAATCGGTGTTGACATTCATTCAAAGTAGGGCCTATAAGCCGCCCTGTGCGTATCGGTTGGACAGAAATACTTGTCATTCTTGCTTTGGTTCTTCTTTTGTTTGGTCCAAAGCGACTCCCTGATTTGGCCAGATCCTTGGGCCAGAGTCTTAAGGAATTTAAAAAGGGGACAAAGGGTTTGATGAGCGACGACAACGAATCGGACAAATCAGACGACTCGGACGATAAAAAAAAACCCGGTAAAGATAAGTAAACTGCCGCAACGGCTATCTCGACAAACTTTCAACTTCCCTTTCAGAGATCCCCAGCAAATAGAGAATCGAATCAAGGGTTGTGTGTTTTGAGATGGAGTAGTGTGCCCGCTCACGTACGTAAGGCTTGGCTTGGAAGGCAATTCCCAATCCTGCTTTAGTCAGCATCAAAATATCGTTCGCTCCATCGCCAATCGCAATGGTCTGATCGAGAGAAATTTTTTCTCCCTGTGCAATCGTTTCCAGAATGAGTGCCTTTCGTTTGGCATCGACAATCGGCCCCAACACATTTCCGGTTACTTCACCATTTTTAATTTCAAGTTGATTGGCGAAGGCGTAATCAAAGCCCAAATCTTTTTTGAGTTTTTCCGTAAAATAGGTGAAGCCGCCGCTGACCAATGCGATTTTGTATCCGAGTTGTTTCAAGACCTTCAAAAGTTTTGGAGCGCCGGATGTAAGTTTCAGATGACGATAAACATAATCGAGATCTTTTAGTTTCAATCCTTTTAAAAGCCGGACTCTTTTTTTCAGACTTTGCGAAAAAACCAATTTTCCGTTCATGACCTGATGAGTGATCTCGGAAACTTTTTTGAAAACTCCTGACTGTTCGGCCAGAGCGTCAATCACTTCATTCTGAATGAGAGTCGAATCCATGTCCATTACCACCAGACGTTTTGCACGGCGCAAAAGATCGTGTTTCTGAATGGCGATATCGACACCAATCTGATTGCTGAGCGCCAGCAGTTCGCGCGTGAGAATTTTTGGGTCAAGCACTTTTCTTGTGTGGGCAATGAGTTCCACGGCGCTGATACTGCGCAATGCCAGTTTTGTGATTTTGTCGATATTGACACCGCGGTGGGCCAAAGCTTTTGCTATCTGGCTTAGCGGGTACGCACCGACATCTTCACCCAAACAGGTGATGACATATTGATGATGTCTGTTTTCTTCCCCCATCAGGGAAGGGTCAAAAACTTCGAAATTCAAATCGACACCCAATTCGTTTGCGGCGAAAAGAAGATCTTTAAGCAGGGGAGATTTGTCGGAGTTGGTGCCCGGGAAACCAAGTAAAATCGACAAAAGCAGTTTCTTATGAACAACCGTTTGTTCGATATCCAGAATTTTAGCTTTTTTATCTTGAGCGATGAGAGAAGTTAATTTGGAAGTAATGCCGGGAACATCGCGTCCGCGCACGGAGAGCAACAAAATTTCCTGACTTGGCAAACCTTTTTTCATTTTCTGGCCTTGCCCCATTTTCCTTTGGCATTCTTCGTCCAAATTTCGCCTTTTTTTTCCTGCTTTAAAGCTTGGTGTATTTTTTTCATTAGATGAGGATTTCAAAGAATATAAAGGGTCTCTTCCAGAGCCTCATAATCCTCAATGGGTATCAGAGCGCCTACAGCAAGTCCGTTTTTGGTCAGCACAAAGGAACGGCCTTCCTCTTCCAACGAGCGGGCAAGTTCCAAGAGCCTGAATTTCGCTTCTGTAACAGATAGAATATGATGTCTCATATTAATGACCTCCGTAAACGGACTTACGATGTTCAATCACCAAGACCAAAACCTCAACAGTTTTTTCATAAATTCGATAAATAATCCGAAAGGAAGAAACCCTTTCAGACCTTGAACCTTTCAACTCACCTCCCAACGGTTTGCCGACATGAGGATTTTTGCAGATACGCTCTAAACCTTTGTCAACCTGCGCCTTCAGTTTGCCGTGTAACGCCTCATAATCTTTTTTTGCCTGTGTTGTGAAGAGGAGGCGGTGCATGCGATGACCACTTTAAAGACCATTCCTCTTTTTGTCAAGATTTTGTTTCTTAATTGTTTCCTAATCTTGAATAGAGGGAGTTTTTTATTCCAACCGCTTGTGGAATTTTTTGATGCTGGCCCAGAGGATGAAGATGGACATTAGTAACAGCGGGAGAATGGATGGCCACAGATCGATGAGGCCGGTTCCTTTCAACACTACGCCGCGCACGATTGTAAGGTAGTGAGTTAGCGGAATGATATAGCTGAGATAATAGATAATCGCGGGCATGCCTTCGCGCGGGAAAATAAATCCGGACAGCAAAATAGAAGGCGTGGCAAGAAACATCACAAGCTGGGCCGCTTGCTGTTGGTTGTTGGCGATTGTCGAAGCGAAAAGTCCGATGCCCAGACAAACGGTGATAAAAAGAAGAGTCAGCAGATAAAGAGTGATCAAATTTCCGCGCACCGGCACATCAAACAAAACCCACGCGGCTGAAAGAATGGTTGTGGCGATAATCAATCCGATCCCCATATACGGAACTATTTTTCCAATCATCAACTCGGTGGGGGTGATGGGAGTGACAAGAAGTTGTTCGATATTTCCCTGTTCTTTTTCCCGCACCACCGCGGTGGCGGTGATCATCGGAATTAAAAGTTGGATCAACAATCCGATAATTCCGGGCACCATAAAAAACGCGGTCTTCAAGTCGGGGTTGTACCAAAGTCGTGGGCGGTAATCGATGGGAGTGACCCGAACGGGAACAAGTCTCTCTTTTTCCATGAAATTCCCGACAATCGCCTGACTCGTATTCAACGCGGTGTTGGCGGGGTTTGAATCGGTTCCATCAACTAAAAGTTGCAGACCCGCTTTGCGGCCCGCCAGCAAATCTTTTGTGAAGTTGGGGGGGATATGAAGACCCGCTTTGATGTTGCCGCGATCAAGGCCTTTTTTTATTTCGGTTTGTGATTTCGCATTAAGATAAACGTCAAAATAATCCGATGCCACAAGAGAGTTAATCAGTCGCCGGCTCAAAGAGGTTTGGTCTTCATCATAGACCGCCATGGCCATGTGTTTGACATCTGTGTTGATGGCATAGCCGTAGAGGATCAACTGCATCAGCGGCATCAGGACAATGAGAAGAAGGGTCCGTTTGTCGCGGATGATGTGCAAAAATTCTTTTTTTAAAACCGCTCTAATGCGTTTCATGTTGATTGACGTCGATGAGCGATGAAAAAACGTCTTCCAGAGAAGGGGAAATCTCCTGAATCGATCCCACTTCAATGTTATTTTCTTTGGCCGCCTGCCGAATTTTTTCCGCGGCACCTTCAATAGTTTTCATGTTCAGATGAAGTGTCGTTCCATAAGCCGTGATTTGCAGAACTCCGGGGAGTTTACTGAAAACGCTGGAAGCCTTCATGAGCGGGGAACATTCCGCTTCGAGAAGTTGGCCCTTGAGTGAATTTTTGAGATTGGTTGGACTTCCAATCGTCAGCAGTTTTCCCTGACTGATGACGGCAATCTGGTTACAGCGATCCGCCTCTTCCATATAATGTGTGGTGACAAAGAGCGCGATACCCTGATCGGCGAGCTGGTAAAGCAGTTCCCACAAGGTTCTGCGGGAGAGGGGATCAATGCCCGCCGTGGGTTCATCCAGAAAAAGAATTCGCGGTTTGTGCAAAATGGCATTTGCCAAAGCCAATCGCTGTTTCCATCCGCCGGAAAGTTCGCCGGCAAAACGTTTGCACCATTGATCCAGTCCCGTGATTTTCAAAACTTCTTCCATTCTTTTTTTGAGCTGATTTTCTGAAAGTTCGTAAATGCCTCCGTAAAATTCGAGATTTTCTTCCACCGTGAGATCATTGTAGAGACTGAATCTCTGCGACATATAGCCGATGGCTGTTTTTACTTTTTCCGGATCTTTGTTGACGTCAAACCCTCCAACGGTGGCCGTGCCGCCGCCGGGTTCCAAAATGCCGCAGAGCAGGCGAATGGTGGTGCTTTTCCCTGCCCCGTTGGGACCCAAAAATCCGAAAATTTTTCCATATTCCAATGAAAAGCTGACTCCGTCGACCGCTTTGATGGGACCAAAAGCGCGACTTAAATTTTTTGCTTCAATGGCAATGGTGGATGTCATTTGGAATTTTCCAGAGGGAGTGTTACCTCGGCGGTGACTCCGGATCGAATATAATCCGGAGTTTCATCCATCGTGACTTTGACGGAAAATGTTTGTGTGACACGCTCTTCCGGTGTTTGTACATTGCGAGGCGTGAATTCGGCCATCGGGGAAATAGTGGTGACGTGACCTTTGAATTTTTTGGAAAGTCCGTCGAATGCGATCGTTGCGGGTTGGTCCATGCGCACGCGATTGATAGTGCCTTCCGGCACAAAAACGCGGACCCAGAGTTTGCTTCGGTCTCCGAGTGTTACAACCGGAGAACCTGCGGCAACCACTTCGCCGATTTCATGTATGACGGTGAGAATAACGCCGTCGAGAGGGGCTTTGATTTGCTGGTCTTCAAGAGTCAGCGCCGCTTCTTCAACCTGTTGTTGCGTAGCACCTCCGCTTTCATAAAGTTTGTTGATGCGTTTGTAATCACGACTTGCTTGCTCATAACGTTCGAACGTTCCAATCATCTGATCCTTTTTAACTGCGTCACCCTCTTCAACAGTTTTTGTAACCAACCGCCCCGCAACACGACTTCCAAGAGAATGTTCATAAAGTTCCAATGTCCCAGAAAGTTTAATTTTGGATCCATTTAAATATTTGTTGCAGCCGGTTACGGAGAGTAAAAATAAAAGAGTTAAAATGACGGGTGACAGGCGAATGCTTTTCAGCCCGATCTTTTGGGAGGGCGTGCAAGTTTTCGGGCAAGGCCCAGCGGGCTGGGCCGCGTAGCAAATCCAAGGGATTTGCGGAGTCAAATGCCAGGCCCCGTCATTTTTATTTGTCATCTGCATAACGCCTCCATATTTCCCATAGCATGTGCAAGATTAATTTGCGCGATGTGATGCGTTGCGAGTGCTTCATATTCTCCATCGGTGGCTATCGCTTCATTGGCCGTGGCCACCACCAGCTCCAGCCTGCTTCCAATGCCCGTTTCCACGCGCTGTTGCACCAGCATTCTTTCTTTCGCCGCAACCATTTTTTTTGTTTTGCCTGCGGCGACAAACGCTTCTGTTTGTTTGACTGTCTCACGCGCACTGAGTGCGTTGGCGGTGACATGTTGTTTTACATCGTTGAGTGTTGCCTCGCTCTCTCGAAAACGGCTTGAAGCTTCTCTGTATTTTCCCGATTTCAAACCGGAATCAAAAATGGGAATGGAGAGTTGTACTCCCAAAGTATAAGTTCCATCGGTGTGTAAAACATGACGACCGATGTTTCCATAATCCGCATTTCCGGTAATTTTTGGAATAAACCCAGCAACCTCAACCGTTTTTTCGATGTCACGCTGTTTAAGATTTTCCTGAGCGAGGGCAACATCAGGATGTGTTGCCGTTGTTTCAGTGATTTCATTTTTCAATGGAAGTATTTTCAGCGTTGGCAAATTTCCTTCAGCAAACAAAATGGGTTGATCGCTGGGGATGGAGAGAGAAGCGGCGAAATCAAGTCGGCGCTCAAGGGCATCCGCGTTTGCTTTTTCAAGGCGATGTTTGCTCTCTGCAAGAAAAGCCTCCGTCTGTTTGACCGCAACATCCGAGCCGGTCCCCAATTTAAATTGAGTGGTGGCGAGTTTGAAATTTTCTTCGTCTCTTCTCAAAAGAGTTTCGGCCATTTGTATGCCGTCGTGGGCGCGTTTGGCCTCAATATATAATGTGGCGACCAGTGCCATAGCATCTTGTTTTGCCTTGGTGGCTTCTGCCTGAGAAACCGACTGCCCGGCATTGCTCTGCCTGAGCCGTTCAATTGCCGAAAGATCAAAAATAGTTTGAGTCAGTTTGGCCCGGGCATCAAAGGTTTCAAAGGGACCGATTACACCGGACTGCCCCGGAATCGTAATTCCCTGCGCATTTAAGTTGACGGTTTGTCTCTGCTCCAAAACATTTCCATTCAGTTGCGGCAGTAAAACAGAGCGCGCCTGCTTCAGTCTCGCCAGCGCTTGTTGCACCCGTTCATTGGCGACAATCACATTCACACTTTTTTCTTTGGACATCTGGATGGCATCTTGCAAATTCAAATGAAGGGGAGGAATCGCGTTAACCCCCCAACTGACAGTGATAGTAACAAAAAGAAGGATGAATCTAAACACAGGCGGGAAAAATACAAACGCCCCCCTCAAATGTCTAGAAGTGATTTTATTTTGATTTGACCTTTTGCATGACAAAATTTTTAACGCGTTCCGCCGCTTCATAGGCAGTGTGGGCTTCTTTCTCCGTAAATTGAGGATAGTCTCCAGGATAGCGGGTTTCGATGTAGTAACGATTCAAATGTTTGAGGTCGTTGTGGAGGTCGGTAACATCAGGTTCCACATCTAAAAGAATCGTTTCCAATGTGAGAAGATCATGAACCTTCAGAAAGCGTTTGTTATGAAAGACCGCCAGTCCTTTTAAATATTTTTCAAACATCTGCTGTGCAAGGAAACAGGCTGTGCCGGGGGATCCTCCCTTGAATATGGCCCTGATAGAAAGCTCGTCCTCTCCGGCTTTGGCAAACCATTCAATATATTTCTTCGCGGAACTAGGCGGCATAAAGAATTTTACCCTTATCCATGATTTCTGATATAAAAAAATCACCCATTTTGTATCTTTTATCTATCTGGCTTTGTCTGTAAACTATGATGTCCAATGGAAACGGGCGCGGAAAGATGTAACCATCCACTTCCATGGCAAACTTGCGTGCATCCTTTGTTTCTTTGACGATTAGCAGATCAACGTCACTGTCCGGCCCCGGCTTTCCCCAAGCCCACGATCCAAACAGAATGATTTTGTCGGGGTAGAATTTCGTAGCAATTTTTTGCGCGACTTTCTTGATTTTTTTCTCGTTAATATTGTTGAACATAGTCATTTCCTTTAATGATTCTGCTCAGAACTACTTCAGTATTTCATTATTGTCGAGAAGTTTATACAGTGAAAACCCTAATTCGGTGGTGAGTTGCGTCCATGAAAAACCGCTTTTAAAAAAAGACACAACTTTTCTCACGATTTGCCGATAACTATATAGGAGCAGATTATGACGGTTTCAGAGGCTAAAAAATATGCCCTTGTTATCAATGGAGATACGGAAACAAGGCATTTAAAAAATGTGGCAAGTGCTGTGAAGGTCCTTCAGAAAGAGGGCTATGAGGTCCTTGTTTCCCCTTCAAAAACCTATTCTGATATTCAAAAAACAATACAAAAATTAAAAGATCTCCTGAAAGGCAAATCTCCATCAGAGCTGGTTATCTATGCCACGGGGCATGGCAGTCTCAACAAGGAGGATGCCCAAATTTGTTTTGCTGATGGATGTAATGGAGATGCCATGGGAATTCTTCTGGACGAACTTCCCTATCAAAAACGAACTTTTATTATGGACCAATGTTATAGTGGTAATTGGTCAAGAAGATTCACCAACAAATCAAAAACACTTTTTATTTCCTTGGGTAGTCCAAATGAAAAAGATACTTGCCATGAATTCGCACCTTATTTTTGGAGCGAAGATGTTCTGGATGCCAACAAAGACGGTATTTTGAGTTGGCAGGAAAGATATGCCTATGCCTTGCCTCACGTTCAACGTTCTTTTCCGCAATTCATCATGAGTCCGGGCTATAAACAGAATGGGCGGGCACCGTTCGATTCCCGCGTAACCCATGTTGCAGACAAACAGTATCTGGACAGGGAACTTGAAAAATTGAAACAGGGTCAGAGCGCTGTTGTCCTGTTCGCCGCTTCATGGTGTGGCGCCTGCAAAGAATACAAACCCCATTTTGAAAATTTTGCCGTCGAAGACAATGGGCAACATCTTTTTTTATATACGGAGAATGAGTCTCTGGCGGATCTGTATCAAGTGAAGGCAGTTCCTTCCCTGTTTGTTATACAACCTTCTCCAACGGGTGTTGCGGAAAAAAAATATCATATTCGATTAATTGAGGACCGTGAAAATCTTCCCGTGGAAATTGCGGAATCCGTTTTATCCGTGAAAGACCGAATATCGCTCATTCGCGAACAGATTCAAAATGTCGATAAGCGTGGACAGCTGAATTTGTTGGGACAATTGAGACGCATAGTTCCATTGGCTTCTCCGGAAGATTTGGAGCAAATTGATTCTTTTTTTCGCGGATTTCTGGAGAGTGAAGATGAAAAGGTACGACAATCGGCGGTGCATCTTTATGCGGAGGTAGTGACCAAAATTTATGAAAAAAATGATGCTAAACTGATGACTGATTTGGCCAAACCCGAATTACAATCAAACATTTCTTATTTCTCTTTTTTGTTAAACAAGTTCTTCAACGAATTTTTTTACAACCAGCCGGACGCAGTGTTTTAATGTTTTATTTCCCCTTTTAGATCATAATAATCATAAAATAGTTGGGCATATGCTGAAAATGTTGGAGCTTTATGCTGACTTGGGTGACATATTTGGTCTGCCTGCTGACAAAAGTTGGTTTCGAAGAGTCTACCCAAAAGTTACGACATTTCTTTCCGATCCCGATTTGCAATGGGTAGCTTTGCACATTGTTTTTGATGGTCGTGAAAAACTTTCGCAGAAGGACAAAGTGGAAATTCAGGATCAATTTTTAAAACCTTATGAGGGAAAACCGGAAAAGGATATTGTCCAATTGATGTTTTCCATCGAAGACGATGTATCGATACCCTGTAGGTCACCCTATGGTTGCATTGGGAAAGACAAAAGAAGCAGAAAAGAAGAATTGTTAAAAGTTCTGGGGAATGAAAAATTGCAAGATATAGCGGTGGAATTGTATCTTGCCCTGATAGATCCTCTTGAGAAAACCAAAACCACTGCCCTACTCATGGAAAAACTGCGGCTTTTATTTGATCATCCAAACAAGAATGTCGCCAGAAAGGCGGCATACAATTACGCTGAGTTATGGAAAAGGGAGCTTCGATATGGTAGCCACGATTTTGATGCTGTATTGAAAAAAGAAGCGCAGGCTCTCTATGAATTGTTACATAAAAGCAATGATCAAAGCGATCTTTCAGAACTTGTGGAGAAAATTCTTCAGCAATTTCCAAACAGTGTTCTCAGCAGAGCCCGTAAAGCATCGGATATTCCTGTAACCAGAAGCCCCAATACTTCCACGCAACTTCAAGGCGAGCTTTCTTTCCATTTAGGGCTTGATGGAATATATATGGGATTCAATTATGGTTTTTCTTATCCATTTGGCAACCACGGGATTGGTTTCCGCGGGGGTATTGGAAATGCACTAGAAGGTCAGGCTAATTCAGAAGGTTACTTGATGGGTGTCTATAGCCACCGTTTTTTTGAGAGAACAGCGTTAATGGTCTATGCCGGACCGGCTTATTTGCTGGGCATTTCAGATAAAAAAGAAAGTTCGGGAGCCGGCCTTCATTACGGAACTGATATTTTATATACTTTTGAAAACGGATTGGCAGTTGGTGTGGATATTCTTTTTCAGAGCCGGCCTGAACTGATTCGCCCTGTGATTTTGCCGGGCGTTTTTATTGGTTCATCACCCTTCAACTAAAATCCTTTCAGAAAAAATCCGAAAACTCCCGAGGCAAGAATCAACACAGGGTCTGGAATTTTTGTTTTGCTCATCAGAAAAAAAACGAGGAGGGCGATGCCTGCGGTCCATCCATCTACAATTGCTGTTTTGCCCATCAGGTATGCAGAGCCCGCGATGCCGCCGGCCACTGCCGCGGTGACGCCGCTCACAAACGCGCGCACCTGTGTGTTGCCGGAAATTTTATGGTACCAGGGGAGAAGCAAAATTACGAAAAGCCAAACGGGGAGGAAGACGCCCAACACCGAAATGGCGGAACCCGGAAAACCATCGACCAAAAAACCGATAAACGCGACGGTAATCAAAAACGGGCCCGGTGTAATCATACCAACGCTTGCCGCGTCCAGAAATTGTTTTGCCGTGAGCCAGTGATGTTTGCCCACTACTCCGGCGTAAACATAAGGCAGAAGAGCAATGCCTCCGCCGTAAACAGAAAGGGCCGCTTTGAAAAAAAAGAAAAATAATTCCAACGGAACGAGGGAAAACATTTTCTGTTTTCGGAAAAAATTTTTGGGGAAAGCATAAAGAAGAATTCCGGCGAGTCCGCCCGCAAGATAAAAAGAGAGTTGTACTTTTTGAAAAAAAATGGTGATGGCAAACAAAACAATGACAATGCACCAGAGTCCTTTTTTATCGGACAACGAAAGTTTGGCGAGATGGTAAGCGGATCGGACGATCACTGCGATAATGGCGGCGCTCATGCCGTAGAATACGGCGTTGATCCACGAAAGATCCCTGTGTTGGACATAAAAATAGGCGAGGGCTAAAACCATGAGGAACGAGGGAAGAATAAAGGAGATGCCAACAATCGTTGCGCCAAAAATTTTTCCCTTCTTGTACCCAAAGTAGATGGCGAGTTGCGCCGCAAGAGGACCCGGAAGAAGTTGCGCGAAGGCAAGACCGTCATAATATTCCTCTTTGGTAAACCATTTTTTTTCTTCGATCAAATCGCGTTGCATATATCCCAGCAGTGCGACAGGCCCGCCAAACCCGATGGCACCTAGTTTTAGTAAATAAAGAATAAGATCTAATAAGCGGAAGGGTTGCATGTTTTATGACAATAATTTTTCCGGATTTTCCAGCAATTCTTTTAAATAGCCGCCCGTGAGGCCTGCAAGATAGCCATCCATCACGCGGTGATCAACGGTAATGCCAAGGGTCATGATGGGCCTCGCAACAATTTCTCCGTTTTGCACCACGGCTTGGTCGGTGATCTCACCCACGACAATAACAACCGGTGCGCGCGCGAGAGGTGTGAGCGGGGCGAACCCAAACTTCAGACCGAACATGCCCACGTTGCTTATCATCACCGCGCCGAAAGGATCGGGAGGAAGTTTTAAAAATTTGGGCCGCCAGTTTAGATCAAATGTCAAAAATTCCAAAAATTTCAGAAACCATTTCAACAAACAGGGTGTCAGTATCTGAAGTAGGTTCTTTGTTTTTTTCAGATTAGGATCATTTCCCTTTTTGATCTGGCTCGCTTGTCCCCCCAACTCCTCGGCAATTTGCTCCAGAGTTTTTTGGTCGGCGTCTCTGACCTTGGCTCCGGAAAGATCGGCATGACCCGCATCCTTAAAAAAAACTTGGATGAAAATATCAATATGCTCGCGCTGATAAAGCCGGTTGCGGCATAGGACCACATTTATTTCCGGATATTTTTTCATCGTCAGCGCCACGGCTTTGAGAACGAGATGCGTGGGGGTCAATTTTTGCGCCATTTTACCGCGTAGGTGTTCGAGCAAAGTGTTGGCCTTGGTCATGTCGATATCCAGTGTGCCGTAAGCGGAAGGGTCCACGGGCGGCCGCCACATCGCCATCGTAAGTTTTCGCCACGTGGGCATTTTTTTGACGGGATAACTCTCGATATTTTTCTGAAACATAGATAAGTTTCTCCAAAAATATCCCCAGCGAGCAAAGCGAGCGAGAGGGGGAGGCTCCGCCGGCTTTGCCGGTGGAGGGGGCGACGCGAGCCCCTAAAGATAGGATCTCTACTTGAATCTGAAGGAGGGGTCAAACACTTGATTTTGCTTTGTAGCGACTTGTTTTTCTTTCTCCCTCCATTTCAATCAGGTCTCGTTGTTTGAGACGGGCCAAGATGCTTTTAAGTGTTACGCGTTTCATTTTGGATTCTCTTTCCAAAAAGCCGATCGTAACGATCCTATGTTTATGGATGAGATCCAATACTTTTTCCTCCAAAGATGTCAGCGTTGCAGGTTTTGATGCCGGCAATTTTTTTTGCAGATAAGTTGTCTGCTGATCCAAAGTTTTTAAAAAATAAATAAACCATGGATTTAAATCCGGCTTTGTTTTCAGAGAAATCTGCGTCTGCCGCAGAGCAATGTAATATTGTTCTTTGTTATCCTCGATGATTTTTTCGTGAGAGGAATACATGCAGAACAAATAATCTTGTCTTAAAAGACAAAGATCAGTCAGCAAACGACTGATACGGCCGTTTCCGTCCCGAAAAGGATGAATCGCCAGAAAGACGGCTATGAAAGCGGCAATGACTTCCAAATCGGAATAATTCGGATTTTGAATGAAATGGCGGTAGTCGTCGGTCAGTTCTCTCATGGCGGTTTCTGTTTGGGAGCCGGGCGGCATTGTTTCAAAAATCACTTCACTTTTTCCCGTGTCGTGATCGATCCGTACCACCGAATTGGGAATATTTTTATAAGTTCCTTTTTGATTGGGTGGAAAAAGAGATTCTGGCAGATAGACCATCATCATTTGATGCAAGGAACGGATGTTGTGTTCGGAAATTTCCAAATCCCCGTAGTGATCGAAAATATATTTTTTACAGTCAATGTATCCTGCCACTTCCGCCTCGTCTCTGTCCCTGATTTTTTTGATTTTGAGTCCGACTAACCTTTTGATAATATCGTCATCTGAAAGAGAAGCTCCTTCAATGCGCGTGGAGGCCCCTGCAGAAGTGATGAGAGTTGTTTTTTTTAATGAAACATAAAAATCTTTTGAAGTGTCGAGGACCGTTCTCCACTGTTCCTGAAAACGGCTTATGTGTTGGAGATAGTTTAACGTTTCGGGCGCCAATCGTGTTTGAAGGAGTCTTTTCATATTTTATACCATAAACTATACCATAAAAGGTCGAAATGTCCATAAAATATACCATAAACTATACCAAAAGGGTTTCAAATATTCTGTTGCTTGGCCGTCTTATTCCCATTACAAATCTCCCACATTTTTTGAAACTGCAATTGGGGCAGTAGCTCAGTTGGGAGAGCGCGTCGTTCGCAACGACGAGGCCGTCGGTTCGATCCCGATCTGCTCCACAAGTTAGAAATGTCGTGGCATTAGCGAACGGGCATCAGCACCTAAACAAACAGACATTTAGTCTGTTTGTTTGCCCCCGCGTGGCCGGTGCTGCCAATCCCGATCTGCTCCACCAATTCGCCGGAACTGGCAAAGCCAGATTCCGTCTAAAGTCAGGGGGAAGATTGCGACTCTCCCCCCTGACAATCCCCCATCGCCTGAGAAATTTATTATCCCTTTTTTCAATTGAAACAATTTTGTTGGCTGGTATAGAAACGGCAATTCAAGGGGGTTCCATGACCATCAAAGAATTTATCAAACATCATTATCGTCACTTCAATGCCGCTGTCGTGGTGGATGCTTCCGAAGCCTATGTTCAGCATCTGGCCAAAGGTGGCAAAATGTTCATGACCATTGCGGGTGCCATGAGCACCGGCGAATTGGGGCTTTCACTGGCGGAGATGATCCGCAAAGACAAGGTGCATGGCATTTGTTGCACCGGTGCCAATCTTGAAGAAGACATTTTCAATCTTGTCGCGCATGAATATTATGAACGTGTTCCCCACTATCGCCAATTGTCCCCGGCTGAAGAAACAAAACTCAGAGACCGCGGCATGAACCGCGTGACCGATACCTGCATTCCCGAAGAAGAAGCGATTCGGCGGATTGAGAAACAGGTTTTGAAATTGTGGCAGAAGGCCGATCAGGAAAAGAAGAGTTATTTTCCTTATGAGTTCATGTATCAGCTGATCCGCTCAGGAACTATTAAAGATAATTATCAGATTGACGCGAAAGATTCGTGGGTGGTGGCGGCGTGTGAAAAAAATATTCCCATTTTCAGTCCCGGTTGGGAAGATTCAACGCTGGGAAATATTTTTGTTTCTCATGTCATCAAAAAAAACCTCTCCAATTTTCATATTGTGAAGTCCGGCGTAGAACAGATGGCCCACCTGACCGACTGGTATAGAGAAACGAACAAAAATAGTTCGATCGGTTTTTTCCAGATTGCCGGCGGGATTGCCGGTGATTTCCCAATTTGCGTGGTGCCGATGATCCAGCAGGATTTGAAGGAAGATTGTAAATTCTGGGGTTATTTCTGTCAGATTTCAGACAGTACCACCTCTTATGGTTCCTACAGCGGTGCCGTTCCAAATGAAAAAATCACATGGGGAAAAGTCGAGGGAGATACGCCACGATTTATTATTGAATCGGATGCCACAATCGTAGCACCCCTCATGTTCGCCTATATTTTGGGATGGTAAATTTGCTTATCTTCTACCGCGGCGCGCCGGTCTGCGACCGAAATGCTTCACGGGTAATTCCACATACGGTTTAACACCCGCCACAGTACAACGAGGGAGTGATTTTCCCAATGCTCTCTCAATATCCCTGACCATTGTTTTATCCAACCATGTGGCAATTGTTGAAACAAGTCCCTGCGCATTGAGGCGTGCAGTGCGTCCGGCACGGTGGATGTAATCCTCAACCGTCGCGGGAATATCGTAATTTACAATGTGTTGGATGCCTGAAACATCAAGTCCGCGAGAGGCAATGTCGGTTGCGACCAGAATGCGATGCTGTCCCTTGCGAAATCCGTAGAGAGCGTTGATTCTTTCCCTTTGGCTTCTATCGGAGTGCATGCTGGTTACGGGATGTCCCTCTTTTTGAAGAATCCGGCAAATCCAGTCAGTGTCGCGTTTTGTGCGGGTAAAAACGAGTGTGCTTCCGAGTTCAAGATGGAGCAACGCGAGAAGACAATTTTTTTTATTTTCTTTGTCGACCAGATACAAACGGTGCGTGATGCCTTCCGCCGCTCTTCCCTTCGGTAAAATGTCGATACGAAAAGGGTTGTACAAAAATTGCTGAGCCAAACTTGCGATTGTCGCCGGCATGGTGGCCGAAAACATCATGGTATGTCTTTTTTGCGGCACTTTTCTAAGGATTGCTTTGAGTTGCGGCATGAATCCGAGATCGAGCATGTGATCCGCTTCATCCAAAACAAGTTCCTCAATTTTATCGAGTCTCACAAACCCACGTTCCATATGGTCCACAAGGCGTCCCGGTGTTGCCACGATGATATCGGGTCTCTTTTGCAGATCGCGAATCTGGGGACCCATGCTGACACCTCCGATAATGCAGACGGTGTTGAGGCGATGGTGTTTTCCAAAAAGATCAAGAAAGGCTTTTGTCTGAAGCGCAATTTCGCGTGTGGGGCAAAGAATCAAACCCCGAAGACCGGTTCCATGAAGGAGACGCTCGGTCAGGGGAAGCACAAAAGCCGCTGTTTTTCCGGAACCGGTCTGTGCAAGCCCAATGATATCGCGACCTTGTATGGCCGTGGGGATCACCGCAGACTGAATAGGTGTAGGGTTTTTAAAGCCGACGTGATGGATCAATTTCAAAGCGGCCTCTGAAAGACCCAAGGCTTCAAAAGACTGATCGGTTATATCGACCGGGTGCCGACCCAGTGCCGTTGTTTCAAGCATGGGGGGCCTTCTAGTGGATTCCAAAGCAAATAACAACCTATTTAAAGAAGTGGAGGAAAAGTTGCGCGAAACCCCAAGTCCCCTTCACGCAACTTTTCCTCTACATTTTTTCAGGGACAATGTTAATTCAAATATTGCGACCGGTTCTTCGCCAGAAATTTTTGGGGTTGTTGCGGTGACGTGAACGGGGAGGTTGATACGTTGTTTGCTTTGAATGGCTTCTTGGACTTGCTGTCTGATTTTTTCTCCATCGCGACAAATGAAGTGAACATCGCTTTCCGCACGTTTTAAAAAATTGGCTTTGAAATCTTTGAAGAGCAGGGCGATTTTCTCACCGCTTTTTTCCGCTTCATTGAGCGCCATGAGTCCTGCGGCGCAATCGGCGCCAACAACCAGTGCCCCAATATACATAACCCCAAGATGATTGCGTGTTCTGCGTTTAAGGGGAATTTTAATTTCCACTTCTTCTGTTGTTTCACATACGACTCTGGGTTTCACAAAAAACAAAAGAGGAATTTTAAAAAATCCAAACACCCACAATTTCCAAGTGGCTTTCCAGTTGGTCAAGTCATCTCCACTTCCATCATTTGTTTTCGGCGGCCCGTTTTTCTTGGTATTTCTTGACCAGTTCTTCTTGGACGCTGAATGGCACGGGGGCGTATTTCAGAAACTCCATCTGGAATTCGCCCTTGCCTTGTGTGCAACTTCGAAGGTCGGTGGAGTAACCAAACATTTCAGTCAGAGGCACCTCGGCATCGACCTGTACATATTTGTTGGCAGTACCGGTGCTGACAATCATACCCCTGCGCTGGTTGATTTGTCCCACCACAGAGCCCTGAAATTCTTCGGGAGCCTGCGTTTGCAGACGCATGATGGGTTCCAATACGACCGGTTTGCATTTGCTGTAAAATTCACGCACGGCGGTCTGGGCGCAGATTTTGAACGCCATTTCGGAAGAGTCAACGTCGTGATAGGCACCGTCGTTGATAACGACGCGCACACCCACCACAGGAAATCCGATAAGCAAACCCTTTTTGAGTTGTTCCTGAAAGCCTTTGTCGCAGGCCGGAATATATTCGCGCGGAATTTTTCCACCGACGATCTCGTCGACAAATTCATAGGTCTCAACGGCGTCCGAAGGAAGCGGTTCGAAATATCCGGCGATTTTAGCGTATTGACCCGCACCACCGGTTTGTTTTTTGTGCTGATACAGGAAATCTGTTTTCTGCGTGATTGTTTCACGGAAGGCCACCTGCGGTTTTCCGGCGACCACTTCGCAGGCGTATTCGCGCTTCATACGTTCGGTGTAAATTTCCAGATGCAATTCACCCATTCCTGAAATAATTGTCTGCGCGCTTTCTTCATCACGATGAACGCGGAAAGTTGGGTCTTCTCTTGAAAAACGGTTCAAAGCTTTTGAAAAGTTGGCCGAAGTTGCCTTGTCTTTGGGAGCGACAGCCAAAGAAATCACGGGATCCGGCACATGCATGGAGGTCATGGTGTAGCGGACCGTTCCATCGGTGAAAGTATCTCCGGAAGCACACTCCACACCGAACATGGCGACGATATCGCCGGCACTGGCGGAGGTGATTTCGTTCATTTCGTCGGCGTGCATGCGCACCAGACGCGGAATTTTAACTTTCTTTTGGTTGACGGAATTGACGATAAACTCTCCCTTGGAAATTTTCCCCTGATAAATACGCATGTAGGTTAATTGTCCAAAACGTCCGTCTTCCAGTTTGAAAGCGAGTCCCACAAACGGTTTGTCGGGATTTGATTCCAAAATAACTTTCTCTTCGTTTTTATTTTGATCGTGGGCCTCGTTGATGGCTTCAGTAGGATTGGGCAGATAGTGACAGACCGCATCCAGCAACAACTGCACTCCTTTGTTTTTGTAGGCCGAACCGCACATCACCGGAATAAATTTAAGGGTTAGTGTGGCTTTGCGGATGGCCTTATGAAGAAGATCGGCTGGGACGCCTTTGTCATCCAAATAAAGATGGGCCACATCATCATCAAAATCACCCATCGCGGCAACGAGTTCGTGGCGATATTCTTTGGCTTTGGAAACAAGATCCGCTGGAATTTCTTCAATGCGGATATTTTCTCCGTTATCGCCATCAAAATACCAAGCCTTCATTTCAACCAGATCAACGACGCCCTGAAATTTGTCTTCCGCGCCGATGGGAAGGGTAATCAGATGGGCGTTGTGTCCCAGCTTATCGCGGAGTTGGTTCGTTACGCGAAACGGATCGGCACCGGCCCTGTCCATTTTGTTGACGAAAGCGATACGCGGAACATGATAGCGAGTCATTTGGCGGTCCACCGTGATCGACTGACTCTGCACTCCGGAAACGGAACACAAAACAAGAATGGCGCCATCCAAAACACGCAAGGCGCGTTCCACTTCAATCGTAAAATCGACGTGTCCGGGGGTATCAATGATGTTGATGACATTTTTTTTCCATTCGCAATAGGTGGCGGCGGATTGGATCGTGATTCCCTTTTCTCTTTCCAGATCCATAAAGTCCATGGTGGCGCCAACGCCAGATTTGCCGCGGACCTCCTCAATTTTATGAATTTTTTTGGTGTAGTAGAGAATACGTTCGGTCAAGGTGGTTTTCCCTGAGTCGATGTGTGCTGAAATACCGATATTCCTGACTTTTTCAATGTCTGCCATATTAAACTCCTTACTATAGGGCACCTCTAAAAACTATCTTTCTACTGCAAATTTGAATTTTGGGCTACGCCTTCGTCAGATTTCACAAAAAGTCCTCAACGTAGCCGCTGGCTACGTCTCCGGGCTTTTTGCTCATCTTCCTCGGCTCGCTCCAAAATTCAAATTTTCGTAACGAAACATAGTTTTTAGAGGTGCCCTTGTGATTATGTCGCGAAAAGCGGGCCTATCTAGCCCACCTGAGCCCTAAAAGTCGAGTTTTTTCTTTGACCAGAAAGGTGTGGCACCATTCTGGTCAATCTGTTGACTTTATGAACTATTTTACTTAGTTGGGTTAAGGAATCGGGGGAAATTATGAAAAAAAGAATATTGTATCTGTTGACGGGGCTTCTTGTATGTCGTTTGCAATTTGAATTCAAACAACGCACCAATTTTTTTAAAAACGGCAAAGGGAAGGGGACAATCACCTGCGACAATAACGAAAAAGCCGATGTGGATTTGAAAATCTACGGTGGGTGGGTGGCTTTGAAAAGTAAATCTTTTCAAAGCGGTGGTACCTTCTCACCTGTCTCCGATATCTCCATGCTTTTCGGATCTTACAATGCCCCGGAAGGCACGACAGGGACTGGTGGAGATATGACACCGATTCCGGTTGTTTCAAAATCCGGTATTTCGCTCCGTTTCACCAATCCCTCCGATGGCGAAGCTTTGGGTCTTACACCCGGTGGCATACTTAGAGTGATACAACAAAAATAATTTTTTGAGATTCAGGTGCACAGAATCGGTACAACACCATTTCAAATCGGTCTCTTGTTTTTGTCCGCTGACAATTGAAACCGGCTTTTGGCTGGAATGCATTTTGCTTTTGTAAAGAGCATGACGGATCTCGTTCCCATAGAGCGAATTGAACAGACAATCCTTATCATTCGTGGACATAAAGTGATTTTGGATGCGGATTTGGCAACGCTCTATGGAGTTTCAATAAAACGGCTCAATGAACAGGTGAAACGAAATGTGGAGCGGTTTCCTGAAGACTTCATGTTTGTTCTCTCTTCAAAAGAAATGGAGGAACTGGTCGCAAATTGCGACCGGTTCAAAAACCTTAAACATTCCACCGTATTGCCTTATGCTTTTACCGAGCATGGAACGATTATGGTGGCTAATGTGCTCAAAAGTGCCAGGGCTGTTTTGGTTAGCATTCAGGTGATACGGGCCTTTGTTCATTTGCGCGAAATATTAAATGGCAACCGAGAGCTTGCACGGAAGTTAAATGAGCTGGAGAAAAAATATGACTATCAATTTAAAATTGTCTTCGATGCCATCCGTGAACTAATGACTCCGCCAATTAAACCGAAACGTCCGATTGGATTTAATCCCTGACTTTTTTAGGGTTGCCCACCTTGACTTTCCGTTGTGAAACACTTATGGATGCGCCCCCATGGCGAACCAGAATAATGATCCGGTGAAAATTATCTTTTCGATGAGTCGCGTCAGCCGGATTCATCCTCCTAAAAAACAGGTTTTGAAGGACATTTCGCTTGGCTTTTATTACGGCGCCAAGATCGGTGTGTTGGGGCTTAACGGTTCCGGCAAAAGTTCTCTTCTGAAAATTATCGCGGGCGTTGACAAAGACTACATGGGTGAGATCAGTTTTGCGAAGGGATATACCGTCGGATTTTTGGAACAGGAGCCGGTTCTCGACCCGAATAAAACAGTCAAAGAAGTTGTATCGGAGGGTGCTAGCGAGACGGTAAAACTTCTCAAAGAATTTGAAGAAATCAATAACCGTTTTGCCGAACCGATGTCGGATGCAGAGATGAAAAAACTGCTCGCAAAACAGGCGGCGGTTCAGGAAAAGCTCGATCAGGCAAATGCTTGGGAATTGGATAGTCAACTGGAATTGGCGATGGATGCTTTGCGCTGTCCTCCGACGGACATGAAGGTGGCCAACATTTCCGGCGGTGAGAAAAGACGCGTGGCTCTTTGCCGCCTTCTACTTCAGTCTCCCGATGTGCTTCTTCTCGATGAACCGACCAATCATCTCGACGCCGAATTGGTCTACTGGCTTGAACGTCATCTCAAAGATTACAAGGGCACTGTCATCGCCGTTACCCACGACCGCTATTTTCTCGACAATGTAGCCGGCTGGATTTTGGAACTCGACCGCGGTTATGGAATTCCGTGGAAGGGAAATTATTCTTCATGGTTGGAACAAAAAGAGGCGCGTCTTGCCAAAGAGGAAAAATCGGAAGACAAGCGCATCAAAACTTTGCAGAGAGAGTTGGAGTGGATTCGCCAATCTCCTTCGGCCCGCAGAAGCAAGAGCAAAGCCCGTATCACCAATTACGAAAATTTACTTAAAGCGGAGAATGAAAAATTGGCCGATGATATTGAAATTTATATTCCGCCCGGACCAAGACTTGGCAGTACCGTGATTGAAGCCCAAAATGTTTCGAAGGCTTATGGC
>JACRBV010000018.1 GCA_016213065.1 Deltaproteobacteria bacterium | reverse complement strand
GCACACAAATCTACACAATCGTCAAACAAAGACGGTTTTAGGTTATTCAGGCAGATCCGGTATCTATTTAATTTTAAATATTTTATTTTGAAATCCGAGTTAGGTGAAAACGTGGTATTTTGGCGCGATTATTGCATTTTCTATTGGTTAGGGAGAGGGGAGTAAGACCACCCGGTAGAATCAAAAAAACGAGTCCCCTGCCAGAAGGAGATTTAAGTCATGGCCACCATACTGATAGTTGACGACCACGCCTTGACACGCACCTTTATTCACCGACGGCTTGAGAAGGAAGGGTTTAATGTTTTGGAAGCCGAGAACGGGACCAATGGCGTAGAGCTTTTGCGAGCCAAGGATGTTGACCTTGTGCTATTGGATTTCATGATGAAAAACATGAATGGAATGCAAACATTCGAGCAAATGAAGTATTTCAGGCCGAAAGTCCTCTGCATCATGATCACCGCCTACGCCCATCCCGGATTGGTCACACAGTTTATGAAAGCGGGCGGAGCCGAGTTTCTCGTCAAACCTTTGCGTGAAGATTTTGAGCGGAGGATCAAGGACGTATTGAGCAGACATCAAAACAACTGAAACGAGCTACGGCCGCTGGCCCACCCCTCTTCCAGTTGTAGGGTTTTCACGTTGACGCGTGTTTATTTGCGACAGGTCTGCTCCCAATTATTTATGGCGTATATGCTAACTCGCTAATGTCAAGTAGGTTTCCCGTTTTCTGTTGATTTGCCGGGCTGTTTTTGGTGTTCCATGAATTCCATCGACTCCAGTGATTCTGGTGAATTCGCTGTGGTCGGTCACGCTACGGTCAAAGAGATTGGAGGATTAAATTGCAAGTTCAGGTTCCTATTTGCGCGACAAGTTTGTTTACATCTATCTGGGTGTGCAGAGGATTTTATCACCTCGATAAAGCGGCAATGAATTCTTCCACGTCCAATGACCTGATGTTTCTTCAGAAAGATAATCATTGTTTTTGCCCTGTGTTTCTTATAAAACCCTAGTATGAATCTGGCTCAACTAAAGAAGCTTATAGCAAGGCGCGAAGGCTACCCGCTGGAATTCAAGGCCACGACCGGCGAACTTAAAGAGGGGTTGCAGACCATTTGCGCTTTTCTTAATGGCAAGGGCGGAAAGGTGCTTTTTGGCGTCAAAGTTGACGCCACCATTATCGGTCAACAGGTCTCGGAAAAAACTCTCCGCGAGATTGCGGAGGCCACCCAAAAGTTTGAACCGATGCCTCAGATCGATATTCAGCGGATACCCGTGAAATCCGGTTTGGAAGTTATCGCTTTGGGAGTTGAGGAGAATTCGGATCACGCGCCATTTCTTTATGATGGGCGAGCGTGGGAGAGAGTCAAAAATACCACCCGGCAAATGAAGCAAACTCGGTACGATCAATTGCTCCAAGAACGATCGCACAGTAAACGACGTTGGGAAAACCAGGAGGCGGAGAACACAAATTTAAAAGATATTGATCGGGATGAAGTTTTCCGGATGGTGGAAAATGCCCGCGCTGTAGGGAGACTGAGTGGACCTCCTGAAAAAAACTTCGTGCGAGTTTTGGAGCGGTTGGGTGTTTGTCAAACTGGAAAGATTTTACGTGCGGCAGTGGTACTTTTTGGAAAGCAATTTTTGCCGGATTTCCCGCAATGTGAATTGAAAATGGCGCGATTTCGCGGCGTGGACAAAACGGAATTCCTCGACCAGAAACAAATTCACGGACCGGCCTTCAAGCTTCTGGAGGAGGGAATGTTGTTTTGTAACCGGCATTTGCCGTTACCGGGACGGATCGAGTCCGGACGGTTGGAGCGTGTGGATCGTCCCTTGATTCCGCCGAATGCCTTACGGGAAATTCTGGTAAATGCTCTGATCCACCGCGATTATGCTTTTTATGGCGGTTCGATTTCCTTGGCGATTTTTGATGATCGTGTCGATATCTGGAGCGCCGGGAAACTTCCTTCCGGTGTCAGCCCCGAAGTGCTTTCCAAGGAACATAACTCGGTTCGCCGGAATCTGATTATTGCTGATGTTTTTTACCGGGCGGGAATGATCGAAAATTGGGGCAGAGGAACCAATCGCGTTATTGACCAATGTAGCGAAGCCGGTATTTCCGCCCCGGAGTTTAGAGAGGTTGGAAACTTCACGGTCGTCACGTTTAAGGTCAGGGTTGGTCAGACCGCCCAAGTCACCGCCCAAGTCACCGCCCAAGTCACCGCCCAAGAAATCGAGTTATTGAAAGCGGCCAGTAATCAGCGTTCAAGTAAAGAACTTCAAGACATCATTGGGTTAAGACACAGAAAGCATTTCCAAAAAAAATATCTTGAACCATTGGTGGCTAGAGGGTGGCTCGAAATGACCATTCCCGATAAACCACAAAGCCTTCTGCAAAAATACAGAATAACTAAAGCCGGAACGGAGATAATCAAAAATAAAAAAGGCGAATGAACAAGCTACCCTGAAATCAAATTCATCCCCTCATCATCTGAAATCCCATCTCCCGTTCCTTAATCCTACGCAAACACTTTTGTTTTTTAGACCGGCCTCCTCGAAACATTTTCCGTTCTTCTTCCGTGGCCATTTCCAGCATTCGCTACCGATCCAGGTC
The DNA here is from genome assembly GCA_016213065.1 of Deltaproteobacteria bacterium. Lineage (NCBI taxonomy): Bacteria > Pseudomonadati > Myxococcota > Myxococcia > Deltaproteobacteria bacterium. The sequence goes on along the minus strand of JACRBV010000018.1, from coordinate 306 downwards.
GCGCTTGCGTTGTTTTTTCCTTTCGCGTTCACGATCATTTTTCAGCTTTTGTTCATTGCGAATTGCCTTGAGTTCCTGCAACCGTTTCTCCTCCAGCGAAAGTTCCTGCTCAGCGGAGTCAACGATTTTCTCAGCCGGCGGTAACGGTTGTGTGATCTACGGGGTTGGCTGATCTTTTTGTTGAGCTTCAACTGAGGCGGCGAGGGTCAGGTCTCTCCTTGACTGCATATGTTTACGATATGGATTTTCACCTCCAAGTATATGCGCCCTGCCGGGCGCACAAAAACAAAAAAGGGGTGTCGATTG
>JACRBV010000017.1 GCA_016213065.1 Deltaproteobacteria bacterium | reverse complement strand
AATTTATTGATTTTATGAAAAATGTCTCCGCGGAGACGCGCGCGGCCAAATACAACATCGGAAATTTCAAAGAGATGGATTAATTTCCTTTGATTTGGGAAAAATTCATGGATGACAATCTTTGGGAGAAGGCCGGTTATCCGCGCCGTTATTCCTTTGGAGGGACCAACCCCGGTCTTTTGAAAGAAAGTGGCGCCCTTTTTGATTTCTGCATCCAGAAATTCAATGCGGAATATATCAAACACTATCAAAACAACGATGCGTTTTATAAAGACAGTACCTTGTTTATTGAGTTCGCTCGCGGAGGACTGGAAGGGTATACCAAATCTCTTCATCAACTTTCCCTTGAAATTTTGAAAAATTCCGCCATTCTTTTTGTCAATGTCTCCTATGAAGAATCGTGCCGCCGGAACAACGCCCGTTATCAGGAAAAAATGAAACACAGCATCTTGGCCCACAAAGTGCCCGATGAAACGATGCAAAATTTTTATCAGGTTCATGATTGGGGAAGATTGACGGAGGAGAAAGCATCCGGTGTTCTCACGGTTCAAAATGTGCGTCTTCCCTTTGTTACAATGAATAACGAGCCCGAATTAACGGATCCCGTTTTATTGGATCAACGATATGGTTTGGCATTACGCAAACTTATGGAGCTCAATGAATCCGCAAATATTTAAAAATTTAATTCTTATTGGACGTCCCGCAAGCGGTAAATCCGAATTTATTGATTTTATGAAAAAGCTTTCCGATGAGACGCGTCGAGAGGTTTTTCATTTGGGAAAAATTTACGAGCTCGATGACTTTTTGTGGCTTTGGGAAAAATTTGTCGAAGACGATGTCTGGGAAAAAGCGGGACACCGCAGACTTTTTTCCAAGCGCAGTGAGCACGGATATGTGGTGACGGAAAGTTCGGTGCTGGATTATTGCCTTTCCCGTTTCAACGAAGAAGCCCGCAAACAACCACAGGACGGAACCATCTCCGACGGAACCATCTCCGACGGAACCATCTCCGATGGAACCATCTCCGATGGAACCGTCTCTGACAGAACCGTCTTTATTGAGTTTGCGCGCGGGGCAGGGGATGGGGGTTACAATCATGCCCTCAATAAACTCTCCGATGAAATTTTGAAAGACGCTGTTATTTTGTTTATTTATGCCTCTTATGAAGAAGCCTGTCGGCGCAACGAGTCACGCTATCAGGAAAAATTAAAACACACGGTGTTGGCGCACAAAGTGCCCGACGAAGATATGGAACGTTTCGGCAAAGAAATCGATTGGCTAGAGTTGACCAAAAATCAACCCAAAGGACTCGTTACCATTCGTAATAGGAATATTCCGTTTGTCACCATGAATAATGAACCGGAATTGAAAGAGGAACGAGATTTATCCGAGCGCTACAAGCAGGCTTTAGATCAACTTTGCAAAATTTTATGAGGAGGGAAAATGAAATTTCTTAGAGCCCAGGAGGGGAGCACAAAACAGCTGGTGTACTTTTGCATAGGTTATTTTGTCACATACGTTATTACAGGCGTCACGGTGAAATATTACACCAAGATTGTTGGAATGGCGGACTTTGAATTTCTCGTTTACGGAACAGGAGCGGCTATTTGCATCCCGACACTCGTGGCTTTTCTTTTCAAGTGGTACCGATTTGAGCCGGATCACAAAGTTCGGTTGCTGGGCTTGAATATCCCGTTTGAATATTTTTATCTGATTCCTTCCGGAATTTGCACGGCAGTTGTGATTCCCACGACAACGCTGATGTATAGTCTTCCTATCTCAGTCATGGTGGCGATGATTATCATGCGTGCTTCGGTTATTGTCATCAGCCGTATTGTGGATGCGATCCAGATCCGCCAAGGCTATCTCAAGAAAAAAGTTTATCGTGAGGAAGATTGGGGAGTGGTGTTTGCTATGGTAGCCATGTGCATCAATATCTTCTGGGTTACCGGAAAAGAATTTGATTTTTTGAAATCTCTCCCCGCGGTTATTATTCTTGGCTCTTACGTGGTGGCATATGCCGTCCGCATTTACATCATGAATTATTATAAAAACGTTGGCGCGAGAGGAAAGAAATTCGACAATAAGGCCTTTTTCGCGGTGGAACAGTTTACTTCCACGACGACATTGATTCTCGTCTCTTTTATTATTTTTCATTCCATCAGTTGGTTTGGGTGGGATGTGCCGCAAGTACGGGCATTCCGTTCGGCGTTTTTGACACCCAATATCCATTGGATGAGTGCTAGCTTTTGGGGCAGTTTCTTCGGCATCGTCGCCTTTTTTTCCGTCTTTATTTTTATTTTCAAGGGCCGGACCGCCACGTTTGCAGGACTCGTGAACCGGCTCACTTCGCTCATTGCTGGAACGGCGGCGACACTGATTTACTGGAGTTTTTTCGGCGGCAAATTTCCGGATATCAAGGACTGGCTCTCGCTGTTGTTTATTCTGGTGGCCATTTATTTCATCACAAAAGCGGAGAAGAAACGTGTCCGTGAGTTGGTGAAAACTCATGAAGTGGAAGACGAAGTCAAGAGCGATAATGGACAAACGGTACCGATGCCGGTTGCGGTCACAGAATGAAACCTGTTATTACCGATTTTGATTCTTCCTCACTCAAAGAGGCGTTGCTGAGACTTGGGTTGAAGACCTATGCTTTTTGCCAGATTATCCAGTGGCTCTATCAAAAGAGAGTTACTTCCTTTGATGAAATGACCAATCTTTCAGAAAAAAACCGTCAACTTTTAAAGGAAAACTTCCGGTTTTCTTCAACCAAAGTCGCGGATATCAAACATTCCGCTGATGGCACCTGTCTTTTTCTGTTTGAACTGTCCGATGGAAAGAAAATTGAGGGTGTTTACATTCCGGCAATAACGGGTCGAATCACCCTTTGTCTTTCTACCCAAGTTGGGTGTGCCATGGGTTGCCATTTTTGCCGGACAGGGGAGATGGGTTTGTTACGAAATTTAACTCAAGGGGAAATTTTGGAACAGGTTTTAATGATCCAACGCTGTTTCCCCGCAGAACAGGTGACGAATATTGTTTTCATGGGGATGGGAGAACCGATGGCCAATCTCAAAGCTGTGAGTGGGGCACTGAAAATTTTGGAAGATAAAAAAGCTTTTGGATTTGCAAAACGCAGAATCACGGTTTCCACCGCCGGTTTGGTTCCCAAAATGTTTGAATTTATTCAGGATAACAAAACGAAACTGGCTGTTTCTCTTCATGCCCCCAATGACAAACTTCGTAATGAGTTGATGCCAATCAACAAGCGCTACCCTTTGGCGGAGCTCATGCAGTTTTGCAGAGACTACAATCGCATTTGCAAATTGCCCGTGATTTTTGAATATATTTTACTCAAAGGCGTGAATGATGCGCCCGAATTGCTGGAAGAATTGATTCGCTTACTCAATGGAGTTTCTGCCAAAATTAATTTGATTCCTTTTAATTCTTTTCCGGAATCACAGTATCAACCTTCGTCTGCCGAGACGGTTGAAATGTGGCGCGACCGATTGTATGAAGCGGGAATTCAAACGAACGTTCGGGCAGAACGCGGACGAGATATTCTAGCCGCCTGCGGACAATTGGCGGCTTGAAGAGGGACCATGGACCATAGACCGTGGACTATGGACCATGGGGCAAACAACAATGAATCTGGAACTTATCAAAACACAGATTGAAAAAGCGAAGGCGCTTGTTTTTGATTTTGATGGAACGCTCGTGGATTCCAATGCCATCAAACAAAATGCCTTTGCGAAATGCTTTTTTGAGTATCCAAAACAACTTGATGCCATTATGGTCTATTGCAATAGCTATAATAATATTCCCCGAGTTGTAAAATTCAGGCATGTGTTTGAAAATATCTTGAAACTTCCTTATCCTCCGGAAGTGGAGCAACTCATGCTGGATCGCTATGCCTCGGAAACCACTGAACAGGTGATTGGCGCCGCCGAAATACCCGGTGCCATCCGTTTTTTGAAAAAAGTAGCGTCAAAAAAAGAAACAGCTCTGCTCTCCAGTACCCCCCACGAATTTCTTCTCCGAATTCTTGAGAGGCGAGGGTTAAAGAAATATTTTGGAAGAATTCAAGGCGCCCCTGTGGATAAAAAAGTTTGGTTGGAAAATTATGTCGGAAGTCGCGGCTTTTCCAAAACGGAAGTTTTGTTTTTTGGTGATTCGCCGGAAGATGTCCAAGCCGCAACGGGGGCCCAAGTTCCTTTTATTGGAGTAGGAATGCGTTCAGAAATCCAATATGTCATTGCCAGTTTTGAATCTTTACTATAGTTTGTCGCCCTATGTTTTTAGATTCTATCTTCGGTTTTTTCTCCAATGATTTGGCGATTGATTTGGGCACGGCCAACACCCTTGTTTATCTTAAGGGCAAGGGAATCATCGCCAACGAACCTTCTGTCGTGGCGGTTCAAAAAGACATCCGCGGTATCAAACGTGTTTTGGCGGTGGGCAGAGAGGCCAAAGAAATGCTGGGACGCACCGCCGGTTTGATTGAGGCGATCCGCCCGATGAAAGACGGAGTCATCGCCGATTTTGAAGTGACCGAAGCCATGCTCCGCTACTTTATCCGCAAAGCTCACAATAGAAAAACTTTGATTCGCCCGCGCATCATGATTTGCATTCCCTTCGGCATTACCGAAGTGGAAAAAAGAGCGGTGCGTGAATCGGCCGAATCAGCCGGCGCTAGGGAAGTTTATTTGATTGAAGAACCCATGGCCGCGGCCATCGGGGCTGGTCTTCCCATTACGGAACCTTCCGGAAATATGGTCGTCGATATCGGCGGAGGTACCACCGAAGTGGCGGTGATTTCTCTCGCGGGCATTGTTTTTTCCAAATCAATCCGCGTCGCGGGCGATAAAATGGATGAAGCGATCATCCAATACATGAAACGGAAATATAATTTGCTGATCGGAGAAAGAACCGCCGAGGCGATTAAAATTCAAATTGGAACGGCCTACCCCAATGGCGAAATTACAACGATGGAAATCAAGGGAAGAGACCTTGTCGCGGGAGTTCCCAAAACACTCACCATTCATTCCGAAGAGGTACGGGAAGCCATCATGGAACCAATCAACGCCATTGTTGAGGCGGTTAAAATTACGCTGGAAAGAACCCCGCCGGAATTGGCCGCGGATATTGTCGATAAAGGAATTGTATTAACAGGGGGCGGTGCACTTTTAAGAAATCTTGATATTTTATTGCGTGAAGAAACAGGGCTTCCTGTCACGGTAGCAGAGGATCCTCTCTGTTGTGTGGTGCTGGGGACGGGCAAAGCCCTTGATCAACTCGATGTCCTCAAGGGACTCACCGTAACTTAAGGGACCTTGAAACTATGGACCATGGTCCAACGACTTAAACCATCCTGGCAATTTCTCATTCCACTTGTTCTTGTTATTTTTTTTCTTTCGCTTCTTTCCTCGAAAACAAGACGTGCCCCTTGGTATGAACAATGGGCGTGGAATGTTGTTGCGCCCGTTACAACGGTGTTCTCGTGGTTTGGAGGCGGCCTTTATCATACTTGGGATCGCTATGTTTATCTGGTAGGGGCCCAAAGAGAAAATGAGAGGCTTCAGGAAGAACTAAAAAAGTTGCGGCAAAAAATGGTTGCCTTTGAAGAAAGCGTTGCCGAAAATGAAAGGCTTGTGCACTTGCTCGATTTAAAAAACACGCAATCGCCCGCTTCTGTTGCCGCACGGGTTATTGCCTATGATCCACGCTCCGAATTTAAAAGTGTACGCATCAACAAAGGGAGTAGGGACGGACTCCTGCCCGACATGCCCGTTATTGCCACGGAGGGTTTGGTGGGAAAAGTGGGTCCCGTTTTTGATCACGACGCGATTGTTTTATTGATTATCGATCCTGCCAGTACTGTCGATGCCTTTGTGGAACGTTCCCGTGTGCGGGGACTTTTGAACGGCGCCGCGAAAAAGACGGAGCTAAGACCCTGTTATTTTTTAACCCGTCTGGAATATCTGAAACGCTCAAGCGATATTCAAGCCGGAGATCAGGTGATTACTTCCGGTTTGGATCAACTCTATCCAAAGGGAATTTTGGTGGGGACTGTTGAAACGGTGGAGCATAATCGTTACGGAATTTTTGTTGATGCCGAGGTGGTTCCCACCGTTGATTTTTCACGTCTGGAAGAAGTTTTGGTCCTGAAAAAATGAGACTTTGGTTTTTATTCATTCTGTATGCCATTTTTATTATTGCGCTAAAAAGCGCGTGGAACATTCCCTGCGATTTTCTTTTGATCGCCGTCATTTATCTTGGATTTTACGAAGATTGGCAAATGGGGTTTTTGTTGACACTCTTGTTCGGTTTTCTTTTGGATGTGGTGTCGTTCGGTCCATTGGGATTAAGCATTTTTTCCTTCGGAGTTGTGTACGTTTTGATCCGGTTTTTCAGAAAAAAAATTCTGATTCAATCATGGGAATCCCGTTTTTTCTGGGTTTTTCTGCTCACCTTTATTGCCGGAATCATGGCGTTGAGTTTTCTGGACTGGTCGAGTCAAACGGTTGATTATCTCAAAATATATCTCCCGCGTTTGTTGTGGGCCTCCATTGTAAACGGTGTTTTTGGAATTTTTTTGTTATCTTTTTTCAAATGGTATCGCAATTTGAAGTGGCGGGATTTATTCAAAACTAAAGATATTCTCTTGAAGAAGTAGAATTTGAAGACCTGTCATTCTGAGCCCTTCGCTTTGTCATTCTGAGCGAAGCGAAGAATCTGCTCAGGCTCAGGATAAACTCCGCGAAGAATCTAATTTGTTATCCAGTAGATCCTTCACGGAGTTTACACTGAGAGAAGCGAATGTGTTCAGGATGACAGCATTTAGTGGAATACGCTTATGGAACTCTCCCAAGGTCATATTCAGGAACTGGAACCACGTCTTAAAAAATTTGCTATTTTTGTTTTTCTTGTGACTTTGGCAATTGGTTTGCGTCTTTATTATCTTCAGGGGATACGGGGAAAGTTTTATCACTTTTTTTCCGAGGAAAATAGTATTCGTGAAAATACAATTCCGGCTTTGCGTGGAGTGATGTGGGACCGCAACGGGACTCCTTTAGTTGATAATCGCCCCGCTTTCGATCTGATTCTCGTTCCGCAATATGTCCTCGACTCCAAAAAAACATTTCAGACACTGTCGAAGGGTCTTAAAATTCCTCTTGAAAAACTGGAGGGGAAATGGGCCGACCGTTTCAGGCAACCCGCCTATCAACCGATTGTGCTTCAGCAGGATATTCCGATGGATACCGTTTCGTGGATTAAGGCCCACAAAACGCCGTGGGGAGTTTTGTCGGAAGACAATGATCTTCGAGGCGTGGATGTGCGGCTTCGTTATTCGCGCGAATATAGGGACGGGGATATTGCAAGTCATGTGTTGGGTTATGTGCGGGAAATTGATGCGGATCGGCTCAAAAATTTTCAGCAAAAATGGCCGGGTCGTTATCATTTGGGAGATCAGGTAGGGCTTCGCGGGTTGGAAGAGGTTTGGGATGTGACATTGCGAGGTCAGGATGGTTTTCAACAGAAGGTGGTCAATGCGATGGGGCGGGAAATTATGTATGCCGGTATTCAGGAAGAGTTGGTGCAGAAAAAGGCAGTCGATGGACAACATTTAAAATTGACTCTCGATACGCGTCTTCAAAAAGTGGCGCGTGATTTTTTCCGCGGGAAAAGTGGTTCGGTGGTTGCGCTGGATCCGCGCGATGGAGCGGTTCTTTTGCTTTATTCCGCGCCTTCCTTTGACCTCAACTTGTTGGGTGGAGATCAGGGAAGTGAATATTGGAAAGAAATTGCCGCCAAACCGGAAGGATATTTTTTGAACCGGGCTCTGCAGGGCGCCTATCCTCCGGGTTCGACCTACAAAATTGTCACGGGCATTGCCGCGTTGCATGAAGGAGTTATTTCTCTCGATGACAAAATTCATTGTAGTGGAGGATTGCAATTTGGAAATCATTTCTTTAGGTGTTGGCGTAAAGGGGGACACGGATCGGTTGATTTTCATCGTTCCATCGTCGCTTCCTGCGACGTTTTTTATTACACCATGGGCCTTAGACTCGGTGTCGATCGCTTGGCAAAATATGCGCGGGCATTGGGATTGGGAGCTCAAACAGGAATTGAACTCCCCGATGAGAGAAGCGGTCTGATTCCAACTTCGGAGTGGAAATTGAAAGCGCGCAAAGATCCATGGCATGAAGGAGAAACACCTTCCATTGCGATTGGACAGGGTTACGACTTGGTGACTCCGATTCAATCGGCTCAAATGGTAAGTATGGTTGTGAATGGGGGACATAAGATACGTCCTTATCTCGTGCAAAGTCAGGCCGATCCGATAACAGGTGCGGAGAGTCTTGTGACAAGAAATCCTTCGCCAAAAAAAGAAGGAGATGTTGATTTGCGTCCGGAAATTTTGGAGCAGATGAAAAAAGCGCTCGTTGATGTTGTGGCCGGCGCAGAAGGAACCGCGCATCGCCTGAGCGCTTTAAAAATTCCGATGGGTGGAAAAACCGGTACGGCGCAAGTTGTAGCTCTGGGCAAAAGTTGTGGAGGACATCTTTGCAAAGACCACGCTTGGTTCGTTGCGTTTGCCCCCGCAGAAAATCCGCAAATTGCAATCTCGGTATTGGTTGAAAACGGAGGCCACGGCTCCTCCAGCGCCGCACCATTAGCGGGGGAATTAATCAAGGCCTATTTGGGTGAAGGATCAAAAGGAAACGAAGCGCCCATAGTGCCCGCAATGCCGGAAGTTCCAGCGGAGGAGGATATTGGAGATTGAAAAAAGGATGTCATGATTATGTTTCAATCCCCTCTCCCCTTGTGGGAGAGGGTTAGGGAGAGAGGATCATTAATGGCAACGCAAATAAAGGGCATCTCTAAAAACCTATTGTCATTCTGAGCGAAGCGAAGAATCTCCATTTTTAAAGGATTTCCACGGGATCCTTCACGGAGTTTACACTGAGCGTAGCGAATGTGTTCAGGGTGACAAGCGGAGTTTTTAGAAGTACCCTAAAACAATATGAAACGTAAAATTCTGGAAAATTTTAACTGGTCTTTATGGTCGGCCGTTTTCGCCCTCGTGGGGATTGGGCTTGTCAATCTTTACAGTGCCCTGAATGTTTGGGGTGAGGGGGGGATGGTTCATCTTTTTTGGCATCAGCTGATCTGGATTGGTATCGGCCTTTTGATTCTCGTGGTTTTCGTCAGCATGGATTACCGTTTTTGGTACAAGCTTTGCTGGTTTTTTTATGGCCTTTCAATTTTGTTGCTGGTTTTGGTGTTATTGGTCGGAAAGGATGTGAGCGGCAACAAAAGCTGGCTTGAACTCGGCGGTTTTTCCATGCAACCTTCCGAATTTGCCAAGCTGGGTCTTGTATTTGTCTTGGCAAAATATTTTAGCGATAACCCACAGCCGATGGGGTACGGTTTTAAAGAATTGCTGAAACCTCTTGGTTTGACTTGTGTGCCGATGTTTCTTGTTTTGATGGAAAAAGATTTAGGCGGCACCCTTTTTTATCCTCTCATTTTCGCGACGCTTGCCTATATAGCTCGGTTACGTAAAAAAGCCGTTATTATCTTCTTCTGTATTATTTCGGTGGTGGGAGTTGCCGCCTATCAGTATGGGTTAAAACCGTATCAGAAAGAGCGGATCCGCGTTTTTCTAAATCCGGAAGCCGACGCAAGAAAGGGTGGCTATCATCTGGTGCAATCCAAAATCGCGGTTGGTTCCGGCCAGATTTTTGGCAAAGGTTATCTTAAGGGACAAATCAATAAGCTACGCTATCTTCCCGACAGACACACCGATTTTATTTTT
>JACRBV010000016.1 GCA_016213065.1 Deltaproteobacteria bacterium | reverse complement strand
TGGAAATAGGACAGAGCGTTCACGCCAACGATATAAAATTGCCGGAAGGAGTTTCCTTCCCGCACGAAGTCAATTTTACTATTTTAGCGGTGGTGCCTCCGCAGAAGGAAGAAGAGGCGAAACCTGCCGCAACCGCGGAAGCGGCCGCTCCGGGTGAAGTGCCGACAACCGCGCAAGGTCCCAAGACTGAAGAGGGTAAAGAAGCGGCGGCAAAAGAAGCCGCGGCACCAGCAAAAGCACCGGCAAAGGGTAAAGAGAAAGCTTAAAACTCATGAAGATTATTGTTGGACTTGGCAATCCGGGCCGCGAGTATGTCAACCACAAGCATAATGTCGGCTTTTGGGTGGTTGATTTGATGGCAAAGCAAAACCACTGGGAGTGGGAAGAAAAAAAACAGCGTTTGCAAGCGTGGGGTTCTTTGGATGATGAAGAATGCTGGTTGGTAAAACCGGCTACCTACATGAATTTGAGCGGGCAGGCAGTACAAGCTTTTTTGAAAAAAAAGAATGGTTTGGAAAAAGATCTGATTGTTTTTCACGATGACATGGATCTGGAACTGGGAAAGATTCGTTGGGCTTTCGGCTCCGGGCATGGTGGACACAACGGAGTACGTTCCATTATCGATACGCTGGGCACAAAAGATTTTCATCGAATTCGTTTGGGTATTGGACGCCCCGAACATGGGAAAGACCCGGCCGATTATGTTTTACAGCCGTTTAAAGGAAAAGATTTGGAAATTGTAGAAGCAATGATAGATCGGGCGGCGGGGTCCATCCCCGATTTTTTAAAACACGGTTTGCAATGGGTGCAAAATAAGTATCACTAAGGAGGAACGATGAGAGAATACGAAACGCTTTACATCCTGAAGTCGAATACTCCGGAAAAAGAAGTAGAGGAATTCGGGGCCCGTTTGATCAAACTCATTGAGGCCCACAAGGGAAAGGCTTTAATCAACCGCTCTTGGGGCAGAAGACAATTTGCCTATCTCATGGAGAAGGAAAAAGAGGGCATCTATATTCATCTCGACTATGTGGGGGATAACACTCTTGTGCAGGAGTTGGAAAAGGCACTGCGGTATGAAGAAAAAATTCTTCGTTTTTTAACGGTCGTATTACATGAGAATGTCAATATTGAGAAACGTGTGGAAGAAATAGAAAAAGCCGAGATCGCCGCCAAAGAGGCACAGATTGCCGCTCAGGCAGTCACCGCTTAAAGGAGAAAAGATTTTATGGAAAGAGAACGCAGAGGAAATTTCAGAGAAAACCGGGATCGTGACGAAGGCGGGTTCGCCCCGCGCAAAAAAGCGTGCCGTTTTTGTGTCGATAAGGAATTGAAGATTGATTACAAAGATGGAAAGGCGATGAAACATTATCTCTCAGAGAGAGACAAAATTTCTCCCCGCCGTTTCACGGGACTTTGCGCGTTTCATCAGCGCGAGTTGACGATTGCAGTGAAAAGGGCCCGTATTTTGGGACTGATTCCTTTCACAGCGAGCCAACGACAAACATTTTAGTGATACCACATGACATTAAGCTCCAAACAAGTTTTGCCTGTTTTGTGGTGTGCCTTGCTCAGTACGGCTTTTTATTTTAGCGGCTTCTTTGTCTTGTTCACGCCGCTTCCCGTTTTATATTTGAGTTTGCGCCGCAACAAATTGCAATGGGCTATTAGTTTTGCTCTTACCTTGGCACTGGTGTTTTCTGTTTCCCAATTAATTTTTTCCGAACCCGTTCCCCTCAATGCCATTTATTATTTGTTCATCGGCTCTTTGCTCAGTCTTGGTGTCTGGAAACGCTGGTCTTTGGCACGTTGGGGGGCGTATGTGGGTTTGTCCGCCACTGTGGCCGTAATCCTAACCGGATTTATTTGCCAATATCTGGGCGGCTACGATGTCCCGGGATTTTTACAGCGGATCGTGCAGGAATCCCAGACTGTGTTGGACCAAGTCACTGCTTCGCAGGTAGCGAAAGGGGATAAAGCCGAGGTTGTTGCCATGGTTGAACAAATGAAAAAAAATCTGGAATTTCTGCCCCGTTTGATTCCAAGTCTTGTTTTCTCCTTTAGCCTTTTTGTCATGATTTTTAATTTGAGTTTTTTAAAAGTGATCTATCGTCTATCCAAACACCTGATAAAAGCGGGTGATTTCAAGCGCCTTGAAATTTCGAGCGTTTGTGTTTGGGGGGTTATTGTGGCGGCGGTCTGTTATTTCCTCGATTTTTACGTCTTTAAAGTGACTTGGCTGACATGGGTTGCTCTCAATCTGATCCTTGTCGCGGGTATGGTTTACTTTATTCAAGGGGTTAGCATTATGGTTTTTTTTCTGAAGCGCTATTCCCCCTTGTTTCGTTTTGGAATTTATGGTCTGGTCGTCCTGTTTTTTCAGATGGTGGGGCTGGTTGTTGTGGGATTGGGGCTGGCCGACACCTGGTTTGATTTTAGAAGGTTACATCAACAAAAACAGACTACGGACCATGGACAATAAATAGACTATGGACAATAGACCATGGACCATAGACTAAAAACAAAAAGTAGTTAGTCCATAGTCCATAGTCCATAGTCTATGGTCCTTCCCAAGGAGGCATTATGCAGGTTATCTTAAAAGAAAGTATCAAAAGTCTTGGAGGAGCAGGGGATGTTGTGAATGTCAAAGACGGTTTTGCCAGAAATTTTTTGTTTCCCCAAGGCAAAGCGGTCCATGCGAATCCCGCCAATTTGAAAGAGTTGGAACATCACAAAAAAGTCATTTCTATAAAACAGTCCAAATTGAAAAAAGAAGCGGAAGTGTTGGCGGAAAAAGTTGTGGGTTTGTCGATCACCATTCGTAAAGAAGCGGGTGAAGAAGATAAACTGTTTGGATCGGTTACCACAAAAGATATTGCCGACGCCCTTCGCGCCGAAAATTTTCTGATCGACAAGAAACTCATTCATCTTAAAGATCCAATTCGTCAGTTAGGTGTGACAGAAGTTCCAGTTCGTTTGCACCCCGAAGTAACGGCAACATTGAAAGTGTGGGTTGTAAAGGCTTAAGACACATGGTCCATTCAAAACTCCCTCCCCAGAACCTTGACGCCGAGCGCGCGGTGCTTGGTGGGATGCTGATCGACAACGAAGCGATACACCGTGTCATCGAACTTTTAAGACCCGAAGATTTTTACCGCGATGCCCATTGCAAAATTTATCAGGCAATTTTAAGTCTTTACCAAGCCAACGAACCTTCCGATTTGGTGACGGTCACCAACGCCCTCAAATTGGCCAACCATCTGGATTCCATCGGCGGGGCGAGTTATCTTTCCAGTCTTGTGGATCAGGTCCCCACGTCTGCGCATGTGGGACACTATTCCAAAATTATTCGTGAGAAGGCGGTCTTGAGACAATTGATTGACGGCGCCACCGAAATTGCGTCACGCGGTTACGAAGAAGAGGGCGGCATTGACGAATTTTTGGACAAAGCCGAATCAATTATTTTCGACATTGCCACGCGCCGCATCCAGCAAGGTTTTGTACCGATGAAAGAAGTGGTGAAGGCGGGCTTCAAAGCCATTGAACAATCGTACGAAAGAAAAGAATCGGTAACGGGAGTTCCCTCCGGTTACACAGATTTGGATCGTCTCACGTCGGGTCTTCAACCTTCCGATTTGCTCATTGTCGCGGGACGGCCCAGCTCCGGCAAAACCGCTTTTTCGCTCAACATCATGGAACATGCCGCGTGTGATTCAAAAATCCCCTGCGGTATTTTTTCTCTTGAAATGTCGAAGGAACAATTGGTGCAACGTTTGCTTTGCGCGCGTGCCGAAGTGGATTCGTACAAAATGCGCGGAGGTTTTTTATCAGAGAGTGACTGGCCCAAATTAACCCGGGCCGCCGGCATTTTATCGGAGGCACCGATTTATATCGATGACAGCGCCGCCTTGACAATTCTTGAAATGCGGGCCAAGGCGAGGCGTTTGAAAAAAGAACACGGGTTGGGACTTTTGGTCGTGGATTATCTTCAACTCGTAAGGGCCCATATTCGCTCGGACAGCCGTGAACGCGAAATTTCCGAAATTTCGAGAGGTCTGAAAGCGCTCGCCAAAGAATTGCATGTGCCCGTGATTGCACTGTCACAACTCAACCGCGGCGTTGAAAACAGAAACGACAAAAGACCCATGCTGTCGGATTTGCGTGAAAGTGGTTGTGTGACAGGCGATACGCTTATCACCAATGCAAAAACGGGGGAGACCTTTTCCATCAAAGAGCTTGCTGAAAGAGATCATCAATCTCCCTTGCCCGTTTTTGCCGTAGATGAAAATTATCGTGTGCGTCCTTTTAATCTTGTGAAGGCATTTTCCTCGGGAAGAAAAAAAGTGTTTCTTTTGAAGACACGCAGTGGTCGAAAAATAAAGGCGTCTGCAAATCATCCTTTTTTGCGAATAGATGGCTGGCAGAGACTGGACAATCTTCAGCCCGGAGATGCGATTGCGCTTCCGCGAAAAATGCCCCCTCTACAGTCGCAAAAAAATCTTTCAGATAATGAGCTGATCCTTCTTGCACATCTGCTGGGAGACGGATGCATTCTCCCCCATCAACCCTTCCATTACACAAGTGCCGATTGGGAAAACATTGAAACTGTACAGAAAGCCGCAAAAGCCCTGTTTGATATTGAAGGGCGCGTTGTGATGCAGAAAAATTGGTGGCATCTTTATCTTCCAAGTCCTTATCCTCTCGCGCGGAATACACGTCATCCTATTACGAACTGGTTTCAGAAACTTGGAATTGCGCCCGTTCATTCTTGGGAAAAACGCGTTCCGCGTCAGCTCTTTCAGGCGCCGTCGGAAGATGTGGCGCTTTTCTTAAGACATTTATGGGCTACGGACGGCAATTTTAGTTGGAAATGTTTACATGGACGAAAAAAGGCTGGTGCCAGTTATTTTTACTCCGCAAACTCTTCGAGTTTGCTTCGCGACCCAGCAAAGCTGGGTCTTGACTACGCCTCAAGCAGTGAAATGCTTGCGTTTCAAGTTCAGCACTTGTTGTTGGTAGTGGGTATTCATTCTTCTCTTAGAGAAGTGCCTTCCGCAAAAGGATACCGAATGATGTACCATGTGTCCGTGGAAGGCGCCAAAGAACAATTGGATTTTTGTGAACGTGTTGGTATCGCCGGTTGCCGAAGAACTCTCGTGCCGGAGCTTGTGGCCGCACTGCGAGAAATAGAGCAAAATACGAATGTCGATGTCATTCCGGCACAAGCATGGAAAACCGTGATAGCGCCGGCAAAGGAAGGTGCAGGCATGCGCTGGAGGGAATTTTCACAGCA
>JACRBV010000015.1 GCA_016213065.1 Deltaproteobacteria bacterium | reverse complement strand
TTTGAGATTTGTCTCACCCACTTGCTTCGACTGTTGAACCACTGGGAGTGTTGGGACATGTGTCTCTTTCATCCATCACATGATCGTTGTCGGAATCTATTTGAGATAAGGCGCAACCATGGGCATCGACTGGGAATCCGGTGGGAGTATTCGCACATGTGTCTCTGTCATCATTTACACCATCGTAATCAGAATCTTTTTGAGAGGGTGCACAACCATTGGCATCGACTGTGGAACCAGTGGGAGTGTTGGGACATGTGTCTCTATCATCCATCACATGATCGTTGTCGGAATCTATTTGAGATAAGGCGCAACCACTGGCATTGACTGTGGAACCAGTGGGAGTGTTGGGACATGTGTCTCTATCATCCATCACATGATCGTTGTCGGAATCTATTTGAGATAAGGCGCAACCACTGGCATTGACTGTGGCTCCGGCGGGAGTGCTGGGACATAAGTCTCTATCGTCCATCACACCGTCATTGTCATCGTCCGGATCACATAAATCTCCGAGTCCATCATTGTCAGAATCTTTTTGATCCGCATTGGCCACGTAACGGCAGTTGTCCACTTCATTTAAAATGCCATCACCGTCAATGTCGGGATTGCAAGCATCACCCAGAGTTGCACCGCTAAAGGAAATTTTCTGATCGGCATTCGGAACCGTTGGGCAATTGTCGTTGCCGTTTGGAACTCCATCGCCGTCCATATCCGGATCGCAGGCATCGCCCAGACCGTTGCGGTTTATGTCGCTCTGGTTCGGATTTGGAACGGTAGGACAATTGTCATAATCATTTGGAATACCATCGCCATCTTTATCTGGATCGCAGGCATCGCCCACATCATTATGGTCTATGTCACTTTGATATGGATTAAAAACTGAAGGACAATTATCGCGTTCATTTGGAAAACCATCGCCATCTTTATCATTATCACAGACATCGCCTTTGCCGTCTCCATCCAGATCAGCCTGATCCGGATTGGAAATTTCAGGACAATTGTCGCGTTCATTTGGAACGCCATCGCCGTCAATATCGGTGTCACACATATCACCGATATCGTTGTGACTCCTATCCCGCTGATCCGGATTGGGTGTTGAAACGCAAGTGTCATAGCAACAGTTTGTAGTGGAACTTGTTGTTGAACAAGCTGTTGCGGGTGCGTTTAAATCTCCACATGTTTCCCTGCCCGCTATTGCCACAGGAAGACCGTTCGGACCGAGCACCAGTTTGCCATCTAGGCCAACTTTTTTGTCTGGTACGCCATCTCCATCCACATCGGGATTGCAAGCATCACCCAAAGTCATACCGGTAAAGGAAATTTTTTGATCGGCATTCGGAATCGTCGGACAATTGTCGCGATTATTTTCAATGCCATCCCCATCCAAATCTCCGCGCGGACCGTTCTTGTCATTTGCATCACGGCAATTGGGGATTCCGTCCCCGTCATCATCGACATCGATTCCCCCCTCAATTAGCGTGGGTTTGCCGTCGTTGTCATCGTCAGGGTCTAGTGCATCGGGTATGCCATCACCATCTGTGTCTCTTGGATGTTCGAGATCGGTACCCACTTCTTCCTTGTCTTCGAGCCCGTCACCATCTGTATCTTTGCTCAGCGGATTTGTGTGAATTGCCACTTCCCATTCCGTACGAAGTCCGTCGTCGTCATCATCTGTGTCAAAGGCATCGGGAGTGCCGTCGCCATCTGTATCTTTTGGATGGTAAAGGTCCGGCCCAATTTCAACACCGTCATCAAGTCCATCTCTGTCGGTGTCGGGATTAAGATACTGGGTATGAGTAATCATAAGCTCATCCCTTGTGGAAATTCCGTCGCCGTCATCGTCACTATCCCGTGCATTAATAAGCCCATCATTATCCGTATCCGGAGGGACACAACAGCGACCAATTTCTACATCATCATCAATACCATCATCGTCCGAATCTCTTTTATACGGGTCCGTTTTTAGTATGATCTCCAACCCATTTGAGAGACCATCACCATCTGCATCGTACAGCGGGCCATCGATGTCATTTGCGTCAAGATAATTTGGAACACCATCCATATCTGTGTCACCGCCGCCTTCTTCTGCCGTTGGTTTTCCATCGCCGTCGTCATCGTAATCCAGCGCATTGATGATTCCATCTCCGTCTGTATCCAACGGGGATTGGGGATTTAGTCCCCATTCGGCTCCATCCCACAAACCATCCCCATCGGAATCCTGTTCATGAGGATCCGTTCCAAAAAGAAGCTCATCTTTGGTTAAAACCAGGTCATCATCGTCGTCTTCATCCAGCGCATCAATGATGTTATCTCCATCTGTATTTTTGGGGTTATTGATATCCGGGCCAACTTCGATGTTGTCGTTAATGCCGTCGCCATCGGAATCTGCCCTGTAGGGCTTTGTACCAATTTTTTCTTCTACTCCGTTGAGAAGTCCATCGCCATCGGCGTCGGCAAGGGGACCATCAGTATCGTCTCTATCTTGGTAATTAGGAATGCCATCGCCGTCTCGGTCACCGGGTGCTTCTTTGTCATCCTTGATGCCATTGTCGTTTGAATCATCGCACGCGTCGCCTATTCCATCTTTGTCAATATCCCTCTGTTGGGGATTTGGAACCAGTCTGCAATTGTCTTTATCATCTAGGACACCGTCATTATCCAAATCCGATATGGAAGACTCTGCATTACCACCGCAACCCGTACTCCTTGCAGACATGGACTTCAACGCACCGGCAACCATAATGCCCAGCACAACAACTATCGGTGCAATGGCTTGAGCGTCGTTTTCACCGAGCGTTATCCACAACGCAAGATTGACGCCTCTTTCAAAAAGGGAGGAACCTTCACCAGCAATTTCGAAAGCTTTATCGGCAAGGAGGCGGCGAAAATCTGTTTCAGATACAGTTGCCGGAAGTCCTTTCCGAATTTCGCGACAGTAAACTGTATTTATATCATGGAGATGTGGAAGAAGCCTCTCGCGCTTTTTTGCATCGCCCATGACAAAGGCGTCGATAGGGAGTTGTGCGCATCCGGAAAACTGCTGATTGTCTTCCGATAAAGCGTTATCCATCTGAGGGCTAGACCATGCGGCAAGTTCTGGGCCTTGGTTATCTCTTTTGTCTACTTTCATAAGCGACATAGGTATCGGCAAAAACCAAAAATAGTTGCTTGTTTTTTTACGCTGATTTGTGGAGGGCGTGTTCGAAGCGTTTGAGGACTTTTTCTTTTCCCAGAATCGTCATGACTTCGAAAAGGCCCGGGCTGACGCTGGTGCCGGTCAGGGCGGTTCGGGCCGGTTGGGCCAGTTCCACCATTTTTTTTAGCCCCAGTTCTTTCATCACGGTATCAAAGGTTTTTTGGAGGGTTTCTGCATTCCAAGTTGTGAGTTGCTGGAAAGCCATTTGGAGTTTTTGGAGTTTTTGCTTTCCATCGGGGTTAAGCCATTTTTGCACGGCTTTGTCATCCCAGAGGACTTCATCGCGGAAATAAAAAGCGGAAATTTCGGCGAGCTCTTTCAATGTTTTGCCCCGCTCTCTTTCAGAACAGATGGCTTTGGCGGCAAATTCGGAATCATCTACGCGCACGCCCAGCGCTTCAAGATAGGGTTTTGTCCAACCGACCAATTCCATTGGACTCAATTTTTGCATATGCTGGCTGTTGACCCACGTGCATTTTCCAATGTCGAACACCGAGGGTGATTTGCCAACCACCTTCAAATCAAAATGTTCTATCAATTCTTTTTTTGAAAAAATTTCCTGATCTCCGTGAGACCAACCGAGCCGCGCCAAATAATTCAGCATGGCTTCGGGTAAAAAACCCATCGCTTTGTATTCGATGACCGAAACGGCGCCGTGGCGTTTGGATAATTTTTGTTTGTCGGGTCCCAGAATCATCGGCAGATGGGCAAACTGCGGAGTAGGGTAGTCGAAGGCCTCATAAAGTTGGATCTGGCGCGGGGTATTGTTAAGATGATCATCGCCGCGGATGACGTGTGTGATGTTCATGGTTACATCATCAACAACAACGGTGAAATTGTAAGTCGGGGTTCCATCGGTGCGCAAAATAATCATGTCGTCGAGTTCTTCTTTGTTCACCGAAATTTCTCCGCGGCAAATGTCGTTGAAGGTAACGGTTCCTTCCTGCGGTGCTTTGAAGCGAATGCAGTAGGGTCTCTGGTCCGTGGTCCCTTGTCCATGGTCCAGTTCCCGACACGTTCCCTCGTACTTCGGTTTCTTGCCCGCGGCCAGTAAGGCTTTCCTCTTGATGTCGAGTTCTGCGGCGGTGCAATAACAACGATAAGCTTTTCCCTCTTTCAAAAGTTTTTCAACATGTTCGCGGTAAAGATCGATACGTTCCATTTGATGAAAGGGACCTTCATCCCATTCCATCCCCATCCATTCCATTCCCTTCAAAATCGAGTCGGTATATTCCTGTGTGGAGCGTTCTTGATCGGTATCTTCAATGCGCAGAATAAACGTGCCTTTTGCGCGGCGCACAAACAGATAGTTGAACAAGGCAGTGCGAGCACCACCGATGTGGAGATGACCTGTAGGAGAGGGTGCAAAGCGAACGCGAATCATATATTTAGTCTAAAATCGTTAATAATGTCATCCCCGCGAAGGCGGGGATCCAGAACTTGTTAAAAAACCACTCTGTACCACGATACGGGGACTGGATTCCCGCTTTCGCGGGAATGACAATTTAGAGAAATCAATCTACTTTTTTCCCAACTTTTTCAATCAACTCTTTATCCTCTTCGGCCAATCGTTTTTTCATCGTAGGCCAACCGGCGTTTTTTTCTTTTAGTAATTCTTCGGTAAATTTGCCAGAGCAAATTTCGTCGAGCACAACCTTCATGGTGTGGCGCACTTTTTCGTCGATAATGCGCGGGCCTCTTGTGAGGTCGCCGTAGCGGGCGGTTTCACTGATGCGACCTCGCAAGCCTTGAATGCCGTAGCGATAAAGCCCCTCCGCCATTGCACGCAATTCCTTGAGACAGCAGTAGTAGGCGATTTCGGGGTTGTAACCGGCCTGAACCAGTGTGTCAAAACCGGTTTTGATGAGGGTGTTAATGCCGCCGCAAAGAACGGCTTGTTCGGCAAAAAGATCGGTTTCGGTTTCTTCTTTGAAAGTGGAAGGGAAAATGCGGACATTTTTTCCGCCGATCGCTCCCGCGTAATCTTCCACGAGCCGGTAGGCTTTATCGGTGGCGTCTTGTGCCACCGCGGTTAAAATGGGAACCGTTTCTTTTTGCAAATAATTGTAGCGAAGTCCGTCGCCTTGCAAAGAAGGGGCCACGAGCAGACAGTCCATATCCGGGCGCGGTGTGATTTGTTTGAAATGGATGTTGAACCCGTGGGCAAAAATGAGAGAAGCGCCTTCTGGAAAATTCGGCTTCAAATATTTTTCCCAGAATTCAGGTTGGACCGAATCGGGAAGTAGCATTACGGCGATGGTCGTTTGGCGTGCGGCTTCTACGGGGTCTGTAAAAACGGTGATTTTTTCCGCTTGGGCTTCCGGAATTCGTTTACTTTCGGGACGCAAAAAAACCCGCACCTTCCATCCGCTGTCGCGTGCATTGAGTGCTTGGGTTTTTCCCTGAGATCCGAAACCAAAAATGGTGAGTTGTTGTGACAATAAGTTGCTATTTTTGTCTTTCAAGGAACTCCTTTTTACCTCTCAAAAAAAGATAATCGCGTTGGTCTCTGTCACGGACTCCCTTTTTTAGTTCAATCATGGTGTCCAGATCGGCAACGGGAATAATAACTTCTTCAATGGTTTCCGGAACAAATTTCGCGTTGGCGTAGGTGATATCTCCCACTTTGGCCATCAAATCGACAACCAGATTTTCTCCGGACATGCGAACCACGACATTGTTGATGACATCATCGGTAGTCAATTCATGACAGGCTTCCGGCAACACATCTTTCAAAGCCCCTTTGAGTTTGTTGATATTGGTTTCAGAAGGATCTATCAGTAGATCGATGTCTTTGGTTGTTCTTTCGTAGCCGTGCAAAAAAATCGCGAATCCGCCGATGATTCCGTACTCAACGCCAGCCTGATTGAGGCGTTTACAGATTTCGGTGAGGGTTTTGAGTGTTAGCATGAGTTGGCTTTTTCAGCGGCATAACGAATATATTGTTCCAAGTCGTATGCGTCCGCTTCTTCAAAGGTACGAAAACGATAAACACCCGGTTTGTAGGGAGGGGAGGTAAGACGGGATAATTCTTCCAAGAAAACACTAGCCTTTTCTTTGTCAAGAGGCTGGCTGTAACAGTCTTTCAAAGATTGCTGAGTGGCTTCTTCAAAGGTTTTGAACTTTTTGAGTGCAGACATAAATTCACTATAAAAATAACATATCCTTTTTCACCAATCCACAAAACTCTTTAATTTTTTGGCACGGCTTGGGTGACGGAGTTTGCGAAGCGCCTTCGCTTCGATTTGGCGGATACGTTCGCGCGTCACGGAAAAATCTTTTCCGACCTCTTCCAAAGTATGATCGGAGCGCTCTCCAATTCCAAACCGCATTCTCAACACCTTTTCTTCGCGCGGCGTTAATGTCGCCAGCACACGACGTGTCTGATCCGCGAGGCTGACGTGTGTGACTGCTTCATCGGGTGGCGTGATGGTTTTGTCTTCGATAAAATCTCCGAGATGAGAATCTTCTTCTTCGCCAATCGGTGTTTCAAGAGAGATGGGTTCTTTGGCGATGCGCAAAACTTTGCGGACTTTTTCCAGCGGCAATTCCATTTTGATGGCGATTTCTTCCGGTCTCGGTTCGCGTCCCAATTCTTGCACAAGGTATCGCGAAGTTCTCACGAGCTTGTTGATCGTTTCGATCATGTGCACGGGAATACGGATGGTGCGCGCCTGATCAGCAATAGCGCGGGTGATGGCCTGCCGGATCCACCATGTGGCGTAAGTCGAAAATTTGTAACCCCTGCGGTATTCAAACTTGTCGACCGCTTTCATGAGTCCGATATTTCCTTCCTGAATCAAATCCAAAAATTGCAAACCGCGGTTGGTATATTTTTTCGCAATCGAAACAACGAGGCGAAGATTGGCTTCCACCAATTCATTTTTTGCTTTTTCGGCAAAGTCCTGTGCGTTTTTGATGTCGTTATATGTTTTTCGCAATTCTTCGATAGTTTGGCCGACTTCTCTCTGCATTCTGCTGATTTCACGCTCCGCTTTTTGGAAATCTTCGGCAATTTTGTCGAGTTCAGAGGCTTTCAAATCCGTTTCCTTCATCAACTTACGTTTTTGATAATCGGTTCTTTTATATTTTTGAATTGTCTCTTTGAGTTGGTCCTCGGGAACGTGCAACTTGCGGTGACAATTTTTCAGAATTCTTTCATTGTCATGAATCGCTCTGATGGTGCTGTAGGTGTATTCGATAATGGCTTGGACCGCTTTCTGGTTCAGGTTCATTTCACGCACGGTCTCAAGCATTTCCTGATAAATTTGAGCCGCTTTTTGTTTTGCGCTTTCTTTGCTGGCTTCCTTTAGACGGGCATTTTGAATTTGTGAAACAAACGGGGACGCCTTTTTATTCAATGCCTTGATCTTCGACATCAGTTTGAGAATTTTGGCGCGACAACCATCTTCGTCAAAACCTTCTCCCTCTTCGGTGTCAAAATCATCGACATCTTTAACGAGATCTGAAAGACGAATTTTTTGTTTGGCACACCGCTCGCCCATATCTAGAAGGGCTTTTACGCCGATGGGGGAGGAGAGGATGATCGTCAAAATTTTGTTTTCGCCCTCTTCAATGCGCTTGGCGATTTCAACTTCCCCTTCGCGAGTGAGCAGAGCCACCTGTCCCATTTTTCTCAGATACATGCGGACCGGATCGGTGGTTCTTAAAGCGGTGGCTTCTTCTTCAACCTGAGCTTCAGCTTCTTTCTCTTCTTCTTTGGCGATTTTTGTTTCGGTTTTTTGCTTGAGTTGTTGACCGGTCTCTTCGCTGTCGACAATTTCAATGTCAAGATCGTCGAACATGGAGAGCATGGTATCAAGCTGGTCTGAGGAAACGACATCGGATGGAAGCGCGTCGTTGACCTCTTCGTAGGTCAAAAAGCCCTTCTCCTTGCCTCGGTCGATAAGTCGTTGTACCTCTTTTACTTCCGGTTCGGGTTTGCCCATAATTAAACACCTCTTTTTGTTCCAATTAATTTTGTTTTTTCGGTCAAAAGTTTTTTAAGATTTGCCTCGTCTCCCTGTGATTCGGCTGTTTTAATTTCCTGATTGAGTTGTGACAGTTGTAAGCCTAAATTTTTATTTTTAATTTTGGACAGGCAATCTGTAACGGCCCTTTCCCAAATTGTTTCTCCATCTTCACGCAAAGCCATTTCGCGAATCCATCCCGACAACACAGCGTCCATGTCTTGGGGAAGGGTTGAAATGGAAACATCCCCGTCTTCTTTGTATTGCTGGAACAAGGTTTCCGCTGTTTTTTTCAAACGGGAGTCGGTAAAAATATCTCCGGCGTTTTGAATCATTTTCAACACCTTTGGTTTTAAAACCATCGCGGCAATCAACAGTTTTTCTTCTTCGGGATATTGCATTGCCGGTTTTTCTTTGGGTCCATGGTCCATGGTCCATGGTCTTTGGCCCTTCTTCAGGTTCGGCAACGCCACGCCCAACTTTTCTCCAATCTGTTTTTTGTAAATATTTTGTTCCAACGGATTGGCGACTTTCTCTAGCATAGGTCTGATTTTTTCCCAAGCATGGACTTGGGCCGCCGTCCCTTTTCCGGCCTCTCTAAAAGTGCATTCCATGAAATATTCAAACAGGGTTAATGCCCTTTGTTTTAGAGGATCCCATCCCGTTTTTCCTTCCTTGCGAACGAAGCTGTCGGGGTCTTCCCCGGTGGGGAGAGTCAAAACTTTGGGAGTTAATCCCAAATCCAAAAAGACGGGAAGGGCGCGAAACGCCGACTGCTGGCCGGCTTTGTCCCCATCAAACGCAATAATAAAATTTCGAGTATAACGCATTAAAAGTTCCAAATGTTCTTTGGTCAGTGCTGTTCCAAGAGGCGCGACCACATTTTCAACGCCCGCTTGTCTGAGGGCGATCAAATCCAAATTTCCCTCAACCACAATCACTTCATCCTGTGTTCGGATGGCATCTTTTGCCCAATAGAGTCCGAAGAGGCTCCGCGATTTATTATAAATGAGGGAGTCGGAAGAATTGAGATACTTTGCGCCCTCTGTAGTTCCCAGCATGCGGCCGCTAAAGCCGATCACCTTTCCCTGAATGTCTAATATTGGAAACATGAGTCGCTCCCTAAAAAAATCGTAGTAACCGCCCTCTTTTTCCCTCTCCTTAATAAGGCCTAATTCCAGAGCCAATTTCAGAGGGGCTTTTGCCTCTTTAAAAAGGGTGACTAACGATTCCCATTCCTTATCGGCATAACCCAAAAAATGTTGCTTGGCTGTCTCAAGATTTATTCCCCTCGACTGAAGATAGTCTCTAACACCCTTGCCAAGAGTTGGGTCCTTGAGGGTTTGAAGGAAGTGTTTTTGGGCGATTTCATTGACCCGAAACCCCCATGCCTTACGCCGGGCCCATTCTTCATTGGCTTCGGAATCTTCTTTCTTCAATAAAGTCGGCAACTTAACGCCAGCTTTTTTAGCCAATTCTCCCAGTGCTTCCGGAAAAGTTAAACCATCTATTTTCATGAGAAAGGTGAAGATATCCCCTCCAACGGCGCACCCGAAACAATGAAAGATCTGTTTTTCTTCATTCACCATAAAAGAGGAAGTTTTTTCCTGATGAAAAGGGCAGAGGCCTTTGAAGTTGCGGCCGCTTTTTTTAAGGGGGACCCTTTCTCCGACGAGGGAAACAATCGAGAGGCGTCTGCGTATTTCTTCCAAGAGTTCTTTGGAAGCCATAATTTTTTGGAAAACCAAAAACCAAAAGTTAAAAATCAA
The DNA here is from genome assembly GCA_016213065.1 of Deltaproteobacteria bacterium. Lineage (NCBI taxonomy): Bacteria > Pseudomonadati > Myxococcota > Myxococcia > Deltaproteobacteria bacterium. The sequence goes on along the minus strand of JACRBV010000015.1, from coordinate 11,055 downwards.
AAACACATATTAAAAGTCAAAAATTTTTGATTTTCGGTTTGTGTTTTTTATTTCTGGTCTTTAATCTTTAATTTTTACTGCACCAGTTTTTTTAAAACCAAAATGTTTACAATCTTGCCGTCGGCGCGGCCCGCCACTTTGGGCATGACCGCTTTCATGACTTTGCCGACATCGGAAGAAGCTTTGGCTCCAACTTCTGCGATGGCGGCTTCAATAATTTTGGTTAGCTCTGCTTCATCCATTTGTTTGGGAAGATACGTTTCAATAAAGGCCAATTCTTCTTCTTCCTTCTGAACGAGGTCGGGACGATTTCCTTTTTTAAACATTTCAATGGATTCCCGCCGTTGTTTGGCCAGCGTGGTCAAGATGCCGATCACCTGTGTGTCATTGAGTTCGGCGCGCAAATCAATTTCCTTGTTTTTGACGGCGGCTTTGACCATGCGCAAGCAGGAAACCTTGAGAGACGCTCTGTCTCTCAAGGCCTGCTTCAAATCCTCTTCCATTTTTTGTTTTAAGGACATAATGCTCCAACGTCACTCCGGCGGAAGCCGGAGTCCAGTTCTGGATCCCGACTGGAGCCTGCCCCGTACTACGATACGGGGTCGGGATGACGGTTTAATATCTGCTTTTACGTGTTGCTCTTTTATGGGCCTGAATCGATTTCCGTTTGGCTTTCAAAGAGGGCTTTTCAAAATATTCCCGCTTTTTGAGTTCCGTAAGGATACCTGATTTTTCGCACTGCTTTTTGAAACGGCGGAGCGCCCCTTCAAAACTTTCACCTTCCTTCAAAATAATTCCCGGCATAATTTAAATCACCTCCTAAAAAAGTCGCTACAACTAATGGATTTTTAATAAAGAAGTCAAATGAAAAGGTAAAATAAAAATGGGCCTATTTTTTTGATTTTGTCCTGATTTCCAAAAGGGCTTCCAGCTCATCCAAGACAAGCAGATTTTTTTTGCGACCCGCTGATTTTTTGGAGCGGATCAGATCCGGCAACGAAACAATAATGAATTATCATTGCGGGTGACGGCGGGTTTTGTTTTTGACTGTTTTTCTGGCTTCTTCCACGAGTGCCAGCATTTGCTGATGATGTAGAATGCGTTCTGTGGGCGACCGGTGAAGATTTTCCCAAAGAATGGTAAGATCAACTCCGCTGGATCTGTAATATGATTCGTTGATTTTTTTGAAAGATGTAATCACAGCTAAAAACTAACAAATCCCGTTTTTTCAGGCAACAAATTTCTGTCTGATCCAGCTTAAGCATTCTATGTGATAACTCATGGGGAACATGTCGATGGGTTGGGATTGGACGAGTTCGTAACCTGCGAAGTCTTTCAGGTATTTGATATCGCGGGCGAGGGTTGCCGGATTACACGAAATATAAAGGATGTTTGTGGGGTTGGTTTTTAGAACTCCCTCCACAACTCCGGAAGCGCCGTCTCTTGGGGGGTCCAATACCAGAAGATCAACCGGAGTTTCTTTGGGAAGTTGTGCGTAATAGCGAACGGCATCGGAGCAGATAAATTGGACGTTCTCCTTCTTTAATGTTTTGACGGCGTGTTCGATGCAGTTGCGGTCTGAATCAACCGCGGCGATTTTTTTTGCCAGCGGAATCAGAATTTCGGTGAAATTACCGCCACCGCAGAAAAGTTCGATGATGTTTTCATGGGGGAGGGGTTTTGCCCATTCCAACAATAATTTTTTTAAGTTTTCATTCTGTAAAGGATTGACCTGTGTGAAACCTAACTGCGTGGTACTTTTTAATTCGTAATCCCTCTTGGTCCATGGTCCATGGTCCATAGTCCTTCCCCGGATCTCTTTTAGTTGTAAGTTGAGATCTTCATCCGAAATTTTGCAGTTTTCAATATCGACAACCCGATGCGTGTTGGCTTCAAAAAATCCAACCGCTCCCCGTTCATTGCTGTGCAACGTGATGCGCGAGCGCCAGTTCCAGATTTTTGGAGCAGGGATGGTTGATAATACTTTTGGGTTTTCAACTTTTCCTGTGCGTATCAGGGTTTCTTCCAAAATTTTTTGTTTCCACACTAATTGTGTTTCATAATTTATGTGTTGCCACTGGCAACCGCCGCACTTCCCAAAATAGGGGCAGGGGGGGGCGATGCGATCCGGTGCGGGCTCCAGCACCTCCAACAACTCCGCTTCCAGAAATTGTGAGTGATGCCTTTCAATGTGCACTTTGACTTTTTCTCCGGGAAGTACAAACGGAACAAAGACCGGTTTGCGATCCAGATAGCCTAAGCCTTTCCCGCCATAAACCAATCTTTCAATTGTGACTATTGTAGTTTTCATTTTTTAAATCAAAAATTAAAAATCAAAAACCAAAATCACAAATTAAAATCCAAAAATGAAGAATTTTTTATTTTTAGTACACTATTTGTAGGGGCTTGCGTCGCCCCCTCCACCGGCAAAGCCGGCGGAGCCTCCCCCTCACGTTCGCTTTGCTCACTCGGTAGATTCCACTCCAGCAAGCCCGCAGAGTACCATGCGCTTGTGCATGGGTGAATGCTTCCTTTTTTCGCGCAAAGCGCGTTTTCAAAAGTGCCACGGGCTTGCCCGTGGGAATCTACTCATTTATTTTGTCATTCCTGCGAAGCTTGTCCCTGCAGGCAGTAGGCAGGGAGCAGGAATCCAACTTATGACCCACTGGATTCCGGATCCCAGCTTACAACCGCTGGGACAAGTATTTTTGCATTCGCAAAAATTCCGGAATGACGACTTATTAAATGGATGGTGTATTAGTATGCATTTTTGATTTTTGATATTTAATTTTTGGTTTTTAAAACAGGCGTATCTCTACCTCTTGAATGGCGCGCTCGTTTGCACGGTGAATGATAAATTCGAGTTTGCCAAAACGGTAGATGGCACCGCTTTTTGCGATGGTTCCCATTTGGTGAATCAAAAATCCCGCGATTGTTTCATAATCGCCCAAAGGAATATCGAGTTTTAATTTTTCATTTGCCTCCGAAATGCCGAGACGGCCGCTTGCAAGATAACGTCCCTTGCCGATGCGATAATAGGAAGGGGGTTGGTAATCGTATTCATCCTGAATTTCTCCGACGATTTCTTCAAAGACATCCTCGTTCGTTAAAATTCCGCTGGCGCCGCCAAATTCATCGACCACAATCACCATCGGTTCCCCCGTTTTTTTCATGGTGATGAAGAGCTCATCAAGCGGCATGCCCTCTGGTACATAGTGTGCGGGACGCATCAGATCTTTGACCGGAGTTTCCGGTTCTGACAACAGTAGATCGGCGTTGGTAAGAATGCCCACGATATTGACGATGCGTTCCTGATAAATAGGGAGGCGCGAATGACCTTCTTCTTCAAAAGCTTTGCACGCCTCTTCGTGCGAGATATCAAGACTCAGCGCCTCCACGTCCACGAGCGGGGTCATGATATTGGCCACCCGTTTGTCGGCCAGTTCAAAAATGCTGGAGATCATGCTTCGGCGCGCGGTGGTTTCTTTTGTTTCATTGAGATTTTTTTCGCCCTCTTCCAGAAGCATTTCGAGTTCATCGCGTGTGACAGGCAATTCCTTCCCGACCCGTTGACTGACGCGTCTAAGCAGAATGCCCGTCAGTCGGGATAATATAAAAACAATCGGTGAAAGGATCCAGCCAAACATTTGCAAAGGAAATGCAACGCGCAAGACAATGGTGTTGGCGTAGTGTTGATAAAGACTTTTGGGAACGATCTCTCCGAAAATCAAAGTCATAGGTGCCAGCAGAAGCGCCAAGCTTTCATAAGAAGTGCCCCAATGTTGCACAATATAATAGGTGGTGCAGACCGAAGCGGTAACAACCGACAGGTTGGTTCCCAAAAGGGTTGTTGAAAAAAAACGTCTCGGGTTTGCCAGAAAAGCGAGAATAATTTTTGCCCGATTGGAACCTTGGCGGGCGCGGGAACGAAGCATCAGCTTGTCGCAATGAACCACTGCCATCTCCGTGCCGGAGAAAAAACCTTCCGCCATAAGACATAAAAAAAGAATCGGAAAAAGAAGGACGAGTGTCATTCTTCCACCTCCCCGAAAAGTTCTTGCAGGGCGTCATGGATGGTAATCACACCAAGCGGTCTGTTTTTTTCATCCACGGCGATTGCCATATGGATTTTGGTTTGGCGGAATTCCTGAAGAAGATCTTCGAGCCGTTTTTTGTGCGAAACAAAAAGAGGGGGACGTAAAATGTCGCGAATAGAGAGACTGTTGTCTTTTTTCCAGCGTCGATCAAACGAGAAAAGATCTTTGACGTACAGAAGTCCGATTATTTTTTCGGAGCTTCCTTCATAAATCGGGATGCGCGAAAAATGGGTTTCACGAATTTGCTTGAGAAGTTCTTCGTAGGGCATGTCGACGGGAAGGCAAAAGACAAGTCCCATCGGTATCATGATGTTGGAGACAATTTTTTCGCCAAATTCAAAAACTTTGTGGATCATCTCTTTTTCTTCTTCCGCCACCTGTCCGGCGCTGGCACCCAGTTCCACAAGGTATCGGAATTCTTCCTCCACAATGAGAGGTGATTCTTTGCGCAATTCTCCGCCGAATTTCGCGATGATCCACTCGGAGAAGGTGGCCAGAATATGGCGAAGCGGTTTTAAAATGACGTAAAGAGGTTTGAGCAGATAGACCAGAAACGGCGCCAGTGCAGAGGCATGTGTGATGGCAAAATTTTTGGGAATGATTTCGCCAAAAATCAGAACAAGTGTTGTGCCCGCCGCCACCGATACAAAAGCCGAGGTTTCAAAATTTTCGGGTCCCATGATTTTATAGACAACACCCGCAATAAAAATGGAGAGGGCGATGTTGGTCAACTCATTTCCAAACAAAAGAGTTACCAAAATATCCCGCGGTTTCGACAAAAACTGGAGGAGCATTTTTGCCTGCGGTTCTCCCGATTTTTTGAAGTGGGCAAGTTGTGACCGGCTCAAGGAAAAAAGACTCGTTTCCGTCCCTGAAAAAAAAGCGGAAAGCAGGAGCAAAGAAAGAAGAGGCATCAGGTGTGAGAAAAAAGAAAAGATCATTGGTCCGCCACTCTATGTTGAAAACCCTGTTTCGAAAATAAAAGTAATCCCCCTTTTTTGTTAATAACTTCCACGCCGGGTTTGCCCCTTCGCACCTCGCCTACCATATGGTACCTGTTACTATATGGTAAGTTTCCGGTGAAGGCTAAGATGTAATCTTCGCCATTTGTCAGTGCTTCTTTCAAATTTCCTTTGTGCGGGATTTTGTCGGCGCGGAGAATAATTTTTACTTTCGAAGCTTTGGCGATGTGACCCAAATCCTGCAGAAGTCCGTCGCTTACGTCAATGCAACAACGACAACCTCTTTTAAGAATCTGTTGTCCCAACTGAATATGGGGAGTGGGTGTAAAAGATTTTCCCCCCACGGAATCTGAAATATAAACTTTGTCTCCGGGTTTCGCGTTTTTCCGCAACATGGCTTTGCCCTTTGGAGCTTCTCCCCAAACGGTGGTGGTGGCCCCAAAATATTTTGGAGAGCGCGTGATGTTTCCCCCCGCAAGGATGGTGTCAAACTGTTTCAAAACTTTCAGGAAACCCGCATAGAATTTTTTGATGTCTCCAGCGTTCATATTTTTTGGAATTTCCAGATTAACCCACGCAAAACGGGGTGTGCCTCCCATAGCGGCAATATCGCTCAGCGCCGTGGCGGCGGCTTTGTGTCCCCATGTTTGCCACGGCCCCCATTTTTTTTTGAAGTGAATGTTTTCAACAAGATTGTCGCAGGTGATCAAAATATCTTTATAGCCTACGCGGATGACACTGCAATCGTCTCCGATGCCTGTTCGCAACGCGCCTTTCTTGCGCGGAATTCTTTTCGTCAGAAAATTGATGAGCTCCATTTCGGTCATGGATGGCTTACCGTTTGAAAGCGGTTTTCATGGACGGCAATAATATCAAGAGGCCATTTCGAAACGCGCTGTCCGCTCCATGAAAGAGAACCCACCACACCGGGAAAATTTTGGATGGCGAGCAATGTGTTGCGCGTATCGGTAGAGGGATGATTGATGTTGGGCCCAAGTGCATTCAGGAGAAGGCGCGTTGCATCGTAGGCGAAAGCTTCCAGCCAAGCGGGGGAATTGCCGTAGGTTTTTAAAAATGCGTCGGCAAAAAACTTTGTCGCCTCCCGATTGGCGTCGGGATAAAACGACGTATCCATAAAAGCCCCGTCAAGGTTTGCAATTTTCTGGGACAAAAGATTGGGATGATACCAGCGCGAAGGACCAAAAAGTTTCGGTCCCTGAATGCCCGCCATCTCCAATGCCTGTGCAATTTCGGCGACCTCTTTGTAGGAGTCGGGAATAAAAATGCCGACGCGAGCCACGGTTTTTAATTTTAGTTCTTCGATGAGGCTGTTGAAGTCGGCAAGATCGGCGGAATAGCTTTTTGTCGCAATCACTTTACCGGCTCCTGTTTGCATCAGTTCATTCGTAAAAAGAAGTTGGTATTCTTTTCCATAGGGATTGTTGGGATAAAGAAGAATAAATTTTTTCAAACCCTCTTTGGTTGCTTCTTGCACAAGAGCCGACACCTCGTTTTGAGGTTGCAAGGTGTGTTGAAAAATAAAATCACCGGCGTTGGTGACTCCTTCCTGCGGTGCCAGAACAATCATCGGAATTTGCAATGCTTGAGCTTTTGCGGCGGAGCCCGGGGCTTCGGTGGAAAGAAGTGGGCCGATAATCGCGGACACTTTTTCTTTTTCAACGAGATCCTGAACTTCCTGCGCGGCAAGGCTGGGACTTCCTTTTGTATCGCGTACCACGATCTGTGTTTTTGAATTGTTGCTTCCGCACGGATCAAAAAGACCGATGGCGCAGGAAATGCCGTCCAGTACTGCTTCTCCGAAGCGTGCATAGGAACCGCTTAACGGGAGAAGCACGCCGATTTTAACGCCGGCGCTTCCAAGGCGCGTCTGAATTTCCTCAGACATTTTTTTTGCTTCAGGTACCACACTACTTTTGGGATAAACGGTCAAAATACGTTCGAGAGCTGTTGCCACAACGGAGTAATTTCCGGCCCGATAATTTTTCCGGGCTTCCTTAAAAAGTTGTTCGGGATCTTCCCAGACTTTTTGGAGAGAAGAAGGGGGAGGCGTGTGCTGGGAACTTTTGGGCGGTGGAGTTCCACTGGTTCCGCAAGCCGTGAGGGTCAGCAGAAGGACCATAGACAATAGACCATGGACAATAGACCAATTACTTTTTATCGTTGGTCCATAGTCCATGGTCCATAGTCTATGGTCCATTTTAAACATTCTCCTTACGCTTGGCCACTGTTACAAGAGCCGGGCGGAGCAGACGTTCATGCAGATGATAACCTTTGCGATGGCAGGTGACGATGTCTCCATCTTCATGTTCATCGCTTTCCACCTGATTGAGAGCTTCATGTGCGTGGGGATCAAATTTTTCGTCTTCCGTTTTCACTTCTTCGAGATGAAATTTTTTCATGGCGGTCATGAAATGACGGTGCAAAAGTTTTACCCCTTCGGTCAACCCTTGTATTTCCGGCGATTCCGAGGCGGGGAGATGATCCATGAGCCGGTCAAAATCATCCATGACGGGAAGTAGTTCTTTCAGGACATTTTCCAAATTGTATTTAACCCGTTCTTCATGATCTCTGGCGACGCGTTTTTTGTAATTATCAAATTCGGCAACCGCACGCAGAAGTTTGTCATAATTTTGTTTTGCTTCTTCTTCGGCGGTTTGCAATTTATTTTGCAGTTCCACAAGTTCCGGAGGCGTTTCTACCGAAGGTTCTTGCTGGGTTTGCTCTTGCAGTTTCTTTTTTTGAAGTGCTTTTTTTAAATCTTCAACTTTGTTTTTGAATGGATCAGACATAGTTTATTCCGCCTCATTATTTTGCAAAAAATTCGTAACCAGTTTTGCCGTGAAATCAATCATCGGAATCAAACGGGAATAATCCATGCTGGTTGGACCGATGACACCCAATGTCCCCAAAATATCTTTTCCCTGTCCGTAGGTCGCGGTGATGAGACTTAAATTTTTAACCGGCTCGCAGTGACTCTCAGAGCCAATGAAGATGCGGATTCCGGAACTCTCCAGACACGAATCAAGTACTTTCAAAATCTGCCGTTTTTCATCAAGCGAAACCATGAGCTCTTTGACGCGATCCAACGTTGCAAAATGCGGCACGCCCACCAAATGCGCTTCTCCTTCCACAACCAAATCCGGTGGCTGAATGCCGCCCAACAATTCCTGTGAAAGAAGCAGGGACTGCAAAAGAAGTTTGTCATATTCTTTGTGCGCCCGGGAAAGTTCCTGCGCCGCTTTTTCACGTGCGTCTTCCAAGGTGAGTCCCACAAAACGGGCATTGCAGTAGTTGTTGATTTTTTCCAGTTCGCGATAATTAAAATCCTCAGTGACTTCCAGAATTCTGTTTTCCACCATTCCGGTTTGCGAAACAAAAATGCCGAGCAGTCGCCCGCGCGAGAGCGGAAGAAATTCGATGTGCTTGAAAATTGTTTTCCCCCAGCAGGGTGTCAGCACAACGCCTGCATACTTTGAAATTTGAGCGAGTACTTTTCCGGTGTGACGCATCAGGGATGGAATATCCTGTCCCAAAACAGGGTAATGAGATTCAATTTCCGTTTTTTCCTGATCCGAAAGGGACCGGGTCTCCACCAAAGAGTCGACATAATAACGAAGTCCCTTGGTAGTCGGAACCCGTCCTGCGGAGGTGTGGGGTTGCGTGAGATACCCCATTTCTTCCAAGTCGGACATAATATTGCGGATTGTGGCAGGGGAGAGGCATTGCTCAATCCGTTTGGAAAGCTGTCTGGAGCCGACCGCATCAGCGGTGGCGATATAATCGGTGATCAAAAGACTTAAAATTTGACTTGAACGTTCGTTGAGCACTTCACTGTTAAGCTCCTGATTTTTATTTTGTTTTGACATGAATGTGTCGCAAGCTAACAGGGGGGTAAAAAGTTGTCAAGGAACTCCACAGTTCTTGTTCATGGCCTTGCAATAAAACAAGTGCTATGCTAGCGCCAAAACAAAATGAAAAAGAAACTCTCTGAACTTTGTAAAAAATACAAAATCATAGCCTTTTTTCTGTTTGGGTCAGTGGCAACATCAAGGGCTAATAAATTAAGCGATATAGACATTGCCTTCCTTCCGAAGAGAACGCTTACCCACAGACAGGAGGATGCTCTGTTTCTGGAAATATCGGGAAAATTTCATCGGGATGATATGGATTTAGTCAATCTTGCAGAGGCTCCTCTGTCGCTTCAGTATTCCGTTATCAATGGCGGTAAAATCATTACTTGTTTTGACAAAAAACTTCTTTACAATTTTATTGTAAAAACACGCTCGCTTTATCTTGACACCATGGCCATCAGAGAAATTTTTGCCCATTATTTGAAAAAACGCATAAGGACCGGTTTGTTTGGGAGGGGATGATGACACCGCTTGATAAAAATACTGTTTATGGGCACCTGAAAGAAATGGAGGCGTCTCTTGTCTATCTTCATAGCAAGAAAGGCATTGAAGAAAAAAGCTTAATTGCCAATATTGAAGAGCGATTTGCCGTTGAAAGGGCATTTCACTTGGCGATTCAAAACCTCATTGATATCGGCGGTCACATTCTTGCCTCTTTGAATATTAACAATGTGGAAACGTATGCTGATATCCCGGCGCGTTTGGCAGAGGTGGGTATTTTGCCGGATAAGCTTGCGAAAAAACTGGCGAATATGGCGAGATTCAGAAATATCCTTGTTCACGAATACATCAAGGTAGAATCCAGAAAGCTGGTTTCTTTTTTAAAGAATAATCTCAACGATTTTGACGCCTTTGCCCGCGCCATTTTGAAATATTTGAAAAAAATTTAGCGATTTCTACTTAAATTCTGGAATGTTGGTGAGGGTGCCAGTGTTGTCGCCGAAGACGCCGCGGAATTCGGAGTGTCGCAGGAGGAAAATTTTTCCGTCTTCACGTCCCATTGCATAAATGCCCGCGGAGGTGCCCTGTGCTTTGGCGGCGCCTTTCGTAAAAATCGTTACCAATTTTAAATCGGAAGTAACCGCCGATTTTGTTTTGGGATTGATGATGTCTTGCAGTTGTTTGCTACCCAAAGTAGCGGCGGCGGTATCGGTTGAACGGTAGAGAAGGGCGCGTTTGGCGATAGTGTTGGTGGGCGTTAGCACCGGAATTTTCCATGGTTCGCTGATGTCATTTCCATTGGCAACATAAGTTTCATCCACCTTGACCAGTGCGTTTTTCCAGCCGGCGTTGGAAAGGTCTTCTGCAATCAGATCAGCCAGAAAACCGGAAAGAATATAACGCAGATCGATCGTGACATTGTTCTCCTTAATTGTGAGAACGTTGTTTTTTGTGTCGATTTTTAGACTTTTATAATTTCCACTTGGAGAATTGAACGTAATATCAAAAAAACCATCGGTTTGTTTTGAAACAGATTGTGCTGTTTCAATGGCTTTTGCCAACTCGGCACTTAAAGTAAAAGTTCCCGCCGTTTTTTTCTGGTTGATTTGAGAAACTTCGCTGTCGGGGTTGTTGACATTCAATTTGGCAAAGGTTGCTTTTGCGTGGTCGGTCGCCCGATAAAGGGCGTCTTGTACTTGCGATTGCGCGGTCGTGTCTGCCGCGACGTAAATGCGGGCCTTGAGATTGTCGCCGATCACATCTTCCAGATAAAATTGCGTGGGGGATGCGTTTGCCCATTGCGGCGCCAGACAGAGCAGAAGCAAAAATAAAAGTGTTTTTTTCATAAATTCCTCAAGGGTTTTGGAGGAAGTTTCCATTTTGATCAATCAAAACAAAACGAGTTGCTCCCCCATCTTTTAATAATTTTTTTGCATTGGAAAGATTAGTGCCCACAGCGGCGGTTGCGAGACGCTGTGCCTTGCAGGCGCTACCTTCCGTGAAGACCGTTACGGATTTGATGTCAGTTTGCGCGCCGTTTCCGTGTTCAACGGTTGCGGCGGCAACGTTGAGAACTTTGTAATAAAAAGCATGTTGTGCGTTGGCTGTTGTTTTTTCTATCAC
>JACRBV010000014.1 GCA_016213065.1 Deltaproteobacteria bacterium | reverse complement strand
TTCAAGTTTCCAATTATTGTAAAAACCATATTGTTTCAAAGAACCAACGCAACGAGACTGGATGCCCGACTAAAACACTCGGGCATGACATTAAAATGAGCTAAAAAATAAATCTTGACGCTTTACATAACGGATCCCTGCCGGAGTTTACCCCTGCGGAGGCAGGGGCAGGGATGACAAAAAATACATTTTCCACCACTCCCTTTAAATGTAGGGCTGATGGCTAGCAAAAAGGATTTGCCCTCACAATAAAAAAATGCCAAAGAAGGTCCATGGGTGAATCCAGTAGAGAGCAAAGCGAACGAGAGGGGGAGGCTCCGACGGCTTTGCCGGCGGAGGGGGCGACACGAACCCCCATGATAGAATCTGTTCTTGAAGAGAATCGCCAATTTCCACCTCCTGAAAATTTCCGCAATAAAGCCATCATCCGCAGGTTTGAAGATTATCAATGCAAATGGGAGCGTTCCATCAGAGACCCAGAAGGGTTTTGGAGTGAAATAGCCTCTGACTTTGTCTGGTTTCAAAAATGGAACAAAGTCCGCGAATACGATTTCAAAAATAATATCTCCATCAAATGGTTCGAGGGAGCCAAAACAAATATCACCGTCAATTGCCTCGACCGTCATGTGCAAAATGGTTTGGGCGACCGCACCGCCATCATCTGGGAAGGAAATGAACCGGGAAATGTTCGACGCATTACCTATCAAACTCTTTTGTCGGAGGTCTGTTCTTTCTCCAACGTTTTGAAAAATTTGGGCGTGCAAAAAGGCGACTGCATTACCCTCTATATGCCGATGATTCCGGAAATTGTCGTGGCGATGCTCGCCTGCGCGCGTTTGGGGGCGGTTCACTCCGTAATCTTTGGCGGATTTTCTGCGGAATCCATTGCGGATCGATTGATTGACGCCAAATCCAATTTCATCGTTACGGCCGACTGGGGGCTACGCGGTTCCAAAAAAATCCCGCTCAAAGAAACGGTCGATGAGGCCATCCAACTTTGCGAAAAGAAAAATCACAAAGTTGACAAATGCATTGTCTATCAACACACCGGCGAAAAAATTCCGTGGACCGCAGGGCGTGATTTCTGGTGGCATGAATTGAAGGAACAGGCGGGGCCTATTTTTGAATCTGAAAGAATGTCTGCCGAAGATCCTCTTTTTATTCTCTACACCTCTGGCTCCACCGGCAAACCAAAAGGGGTTCTGCACACCACGGCCGGTTACATGGTCTACACCGCCGCCACTTTCAAAACTATTTTTGATTACAGACCCGAAGATATTTTCTGGTGCACCGCGGATGTAGGCTGGATCACCGGTCACAGCTATCTGGTTTATGGTCCCCTAGCCAACGCCGCTACTATTTTAATGTTCGAAGGAATCCCCACCTATCCTCATCCGGATCGCTTTTGGGATATTTGCGAACGTCATCAGGTCACCATTTTGTACACCGCCCCCACCGCAATACGTGCCCTCATGCGCGAAGGAGAAGATTGGGTCAAAAAACATAATCTCTCTTCGCTCCGTTTGTTGGGAACGGTGGGGGAGCCCATCAATCCCGAAGCGTGGATGTGGTATTACGAAAACGTCGGCGACAATCATTGCCCGATTGTTGATACTTGGTGGCAAACAGAGACCGGCGGCATTTTAATTTCGCCACTGCCCGGTTGCACGAATCTCAAACCGGGTTCCGCAACCATTCCTTTCTTCGGCGTGAATCCAAAAATTCTTAAGGAAGATGGATCGCCGTGCGGCGTGAATGAGGGCGGCTATCTTGTGATTACCGAGCCATGGCCCGGCATCATGCGCACCGTGTATGGTCATCATGAGCGCTTCAAAGAAACCTATTTCACAAAATTTCCCGGATGTTACGACACCGGCGACGGAGCGCGAAAAGATAAAGATGGTTATTATTGGTTGATGGGACGATTGGATGATGTACTCAAAGTTTCCGCGCATCGCATCGGTACCGCCGAAGTGGAATCAGCTTTGGTGGCGCATCATGCCGTGGCGGAGTCCGCCGTAGTTGGTTTTCCCCACGACATAAAAGGGGAGGGCATTTACGCTTTTGTCACACTCAAACAAGATGCGAAAGTGTCGGACGATTTAAAAAAAGAACTGACACAACACGTGCGTCAGACAATTGGTCCCATCGCCGCTCCCGATAAAATCCAATTTTCCCCCGCACTCCCAAAAACCCGCTCCGGCAAAATCATGCGCCGAATTTTAAGAAAAATCGCGGCCGGCCACATCGAAGATCTAGGAGACACCTCCACACTAGCCGATCCTTCCGTAGTTCAGTCTTTGTTGGATGGGAGGCAGTGACCGTCGTTAAAATCTGTAAGTTACTTTTTGAGGCAAGTCATTCCAAGTGCGTCCATGCAAAATCCGGCCTGCCGCTTTTTTACCAACTTTCCTTCCAGAAAGCGGATCATAGGCTCCCCATTGTTTGAAAAAGAAAGGGACATCATATTGCAAGCATTGTTGGCGGATGTTGCAGACCCATTCTGGATCCATTTTTCTTGCCCGATGTCCGCTTTCACCCCCCACAATCACCCAATGAATTCCTTGTAAAAGATCCTCATCGAGATGAACGGGGCCGATTAAAGGCTCAATCGACAAAAAACGAATTTGGGCCGGCGTTTTTTGAAGGTGTCCGATTCTAAATGTAGCAGAATGATTTTCCACCGAAACGCCAAGCCAGATATTTTTCGGCACCACGCGGAAATGATCGGCAGTCCATTGCAACAGCCTTTCCGATCTTTTCGTCAAAACTTGAAATATATGCTGCTTTGCTTTGCACATGGTCTCAAAAACCTTCCAGATAAAATCATCAGAAATATCTTTGTGAAAAAGATCGGACATCGAATCGACAAAAATCAATCTCGGCTGTTTCCACTTGAGAGGCAGTTCCAATCTTTCCGGCCACAAACGAAGATCAAAACCCTGTTCAAAGGGATGCTCCGGCACTCCCCGAAACCGTTCTGCAAAAGTTTCGGCATAACAGTTTTTACAACCCGCGCTGATTTTGGTACACCCTGTCACCGGGTTCCATGTTGCGTCTGTCCATTCAATGGAAGAGTGGTCGCTCATAATCGTCTTGTCTGCTCAAATTTTTTAAAAATATCGGAAGCGATTGTTGCCCAGCTGGCATTATGACCCGCGAACATAAGGCAATAAAGTGGAGCATTGTTGCTGTTTACCATGAGTATTGGATCGGTGCAATGTTCAAAGATTTCAGCAAGGCGTTTTTTGAATACTTTCCCCATTTCCTTCCCGGACATTTTCTTTTTCTTTTGTTCGATTCCAAAAAGAGTGTGGTCTTCTTCATAGAGATCGATCATCCAATCTTTAGTTCCCCACAACAGATCAAGTCTTTTTCTCTCTTTATCAGAAATGGTTTTTTGATCTTTTCTCAAGACGCCCCTATTGATCGCCATAACGGGGAAATTAAGCATGATCTCAATTGTCTTGGCCTCCGCAATGGCTTTTAAAGTTTCCTAATTCAGTTGCATCCCAAAGGGGTCTATAAAAGCGATCGCTCTTTTTTTTACTGACATAGGATAATTGTGGAACCATTTTTTCTATGAGAATTTTATTACTGTCTCCCTGATAAATTGAAATTTTCCTCCCTGTAAATTCTTCGCGAAGTTCTTCAAGCTTTTTGACTCTCCAAGGCGATTCTTCGATGAAATGATAATGGGTAAATGGTTTTTTGAGACTCAACGCAACGCGGGGAGAACCGTCAACAAAAATCTCCTCATCCCGGCTTTGAGGTTTCCCCGTCCCTGCAAAAGCATCGATATATTCATAACCCTTGCACCAATCTTGTTTGGCTAAAATAATAAGATAGGCTTCCAGGTATTTTCTAAGAGCCTGTTCAGAATCTCCTCAGCAATAACACCAAAAACGCCAGGATGACCATTTGACGGCTCGTTGAGAGTTTTCTTTCGCAATTTTTCCATAGCCTTCGACATTTTTCCAACCAACCAAAAGAACGTTCCACTACCCA
>JACRBV010000013.1 GCA_016213065.1 Deltaproteobacteria bacterium | reverse complement strand
TGTGATAGTTGCCTCAGTCATATTTTACCCTCGGATCAAGATAGGTGTAGAGCACATCCACGACGATGTTGAAAACCAGTATCATTGCCGAAAAGAAAATGGCCATGCCGAGTGTCATGGTGTAGTCGCGGTTTAGGGCGCTATTGATGAAATGTCTTCCAAGTCCGGGGATGTCGAAAATTTTTTCGATGACTAGAGAACCGCTCAAAAGAAACGCGGCGGCGGGCCCCAGATAGGAAACAACCGGAAGGAGTCCGCCCTTAATCATGTGGCGAAGTACAATGAGTTTTTCCGGCAAACCTTTGGCGCGGGCCGTGCGGATGTAATCTTGCCGTACAATTTCAAGCATACCACCACGGGTGAGACGCGCGATGGCCGCGGCATAGGCGGCGCCAAGAGCAAAAGCAGGAAGGATGACCTGCTTCCAACTGTCCCAACCGGCCACGGGCAACCACTGTAATCCAATACTGAAAACCAATTGTAAAATGGGGGCCAGCACAAAACCCGGAATGGAAACGCCGATCATGGCGAAAGCCATGGCGGTATAATCCCACCTTGTATTTTGGCGCAAAGCGGCTGTCAGTCCCATTCCAACGCCGATCATTATGGCCACCAACAGGGCATAAAATCCCAGAGTTAAGGTTACCGGAAAACCATCGGCAATAAATTCATTCACATCACGGCTGGGATATTTATAGGAAGGACCAAGATCCAGATGAAAAAAAACATTTTTGGTGTAGCTCAGATATTGTTTCCAGAGAGGTTCGTCCATGTGGTATTTTTTTTCAATATTTTTAAGAATATCCGGAGGGAGAGCCCTTTCCTGATCAAATGGGCCTCCGGGGGCGATACGAATCATGAAAAAAGCGAAAGTGACGATGATATACAAAACGATCACACTTCCAACCAGTCGTCTCAAAATGTAACTAAGCATAAGTAGTAAAGTGGAATGCACCTTATTTGAGTGAAAATTCCCTTGCAAGAAAAAAGATTAATGAATAAACGAATATCAGAAAGGAATCATCCATGACCAAAACATTTTCAATTCAAAGAGTTAAAATCTTGGGGCTTCTGTTAATCGCCTTGGGAGTCTCAATTCCAGCAGTTTTGAGGGCGGACCCCGCCCCGGCAAAACCGGCTCCCGCGGCCGCGCCGGCACCAACCCCTGCGGGCCCTGCGGAAAGAATGCTTAATCTCTATAATGGCGCTGAACCGGAATATCTTGACCCGGGTATTATTTCGGGAACGGTCGAACATCATATCCTTGTCGATACGTTCGAAGGTTTGACCACCTACAATCCAAAAGATTCAACTCCCGTTGCGGGAGTGGCCAACGGATGGAAAGTCAGCCCGGACGGTTTGGTTTATACTTTTAGCTTAAGAAAAGAGGCCAAATGGTCGGATGGAACTCCGGTAAAAGCCCAAGATTTTGAATACGCGTGGAAAAGAGTTTTGAAACCGGAGACTGCGAGTAAATCGGCTTTCCTTTTATACTACATTAAAAACGGTGAGGCCTACAATCAGAGGAAAATCAATGATCCGAACTTGGTTGGTGTCAAGGCTCTTAACGACACTACTTTACAGGTGACGCTGGAATATCCATCCCCCTTTTTTCTGGGAGTGACGGCCAATGCTCCCCTCAGCCCCGTGAAGAAATCCGTGGTGGAAAAGTTTGGAGACAAGTGGGTGCTTCCGGGGAACATGGTTTCCAACGGCGCCTATATGCTGAAAGCATGGACACCTCTGAAAGAGGTAGTGGTCGTCAAAAACCCTTACTATTGGAACAAAAGTAATGTGAAAATTGGGAGTGTCCGATACTTCCCGTTGGAAGACCGTGACACCGCCATCAAAAAATTTGATGTGGGTGAATTGGATACCGTCTGGCAACTTCCGGGTATTCGCGTTCCTGCCTTGAGCAAACGTCCTGAGTTTATAGTTTTTCCAACTAACGCGGTTTATTATTATGAATTCAACACCAGAAAACCCCCGTTTAATAATCCCAAATTGAGACAGGCTGTTGCGATGGCCATGGATCGCAATGCCATTACCAAGTTCATTATGCAGGGCGGAGAAAAACCGTCGGGCCATATGGTGCCGGATGGAATGCCCGGCTATAAATCGATTGGCGATATTCCTTTTGATATTGCCAAAGCGAAGAAGCTGTTGGTGGAGGCGGGCTATCCGACACCCGACAAAGTGCCACCCATTGAAATTATCTATAACACCGACTTGAATCACAAAAGACTCGCCGAAGCGGTGCAACAAATGATCAAACAAAATTTGGGAATCACTGTGACCCTGCGTAATATGGAGTGGAAGAGTTATCTGAAATCAAGAACCGCCGGGGATTTCCAAATCGCCAGAGCAGGATGGGTGGGCGATTATCTTGATCCTTACACCTTTCTTGAAATCTTCAAGACAGGTTCTTCCACAAATTATAGTGGCTGGTCCAACAAACAGTATGATGAGCTTTTGGCGCAAGCCAACAAGGAACTAAACCCAGCCAAACGAATGGAATTGATGGCACAAGCCGAAAAAATTCTTTTGGACGAAGTACCCATTTCGCCAACCCATATTTATGTGGATACTTGGTTGGTCAATCCAAAATTGAAGGGATTCCACGGCAACCTGCTCAACATTCACCCAGTTAAAAATATGTGGTGGGAATAAGCATGAAAAAAATATTTTTTCCGTTTCTGGCTTTATTGATTGTTTTCTCCGCACGGCTTCACGCCGCCGAAACACAAAACGTGTTTCGGTTTGACAATAGCGCGGAGCCGCAATCTCTGGATCCCCAGATTGTGGCGACGGTGGATGCGACGACTACCGTCATGCAAATCTTTGAGGGATTGGTGATGCCTGCCCCAAAAGAAATGAAAGTGGTCCCGGGCATTGCCGAAAAATGGGAGATCAGTCCCAACGGGAAAATCTACACGTTTCATCTGCGCAAAGACGCCAAATGGTCTGATGGAAAACCTGTCACGGCCTACGATTTCGAATACGCCTGGGAAAGAGCGCTGAATCCGAAAACCGGATCCCAGCAGTCCATGCGTCTTCAGTATGTAAAAAACGGCAAAGATTATCTGGCGGGTAAAATCAAAGACCCCAAACTGTTGGGATTCAAGGCCGTTGATCCGCTCACCTTTCGCGTGGAGCTTGCCGCTCCGTTTCCCCCTTTTCTGGAATTGGCGAGCATGCCGACGCTCTACCCCGCTCGCAAAGATATTATCGAAAAATTTGGCGACAGTTGGGTTCGTCCTGAGCACATCGTTTCCAACGGTGCTTTTCTTCTGAAGGAGTGGAAGCCATTTGAGAAAATAATTCTCATCAAAAATCCCGGCTACTGGGATGTCAAAAATGTTTTTCTGGACCAAATTCTCATCTATCCTGTTGAAGATTCCGAAACCGGTTTGAAACGCTATTTTTCCGGTGAGATGGATTTTATTGATGGGCTACCGATGGTAAAGATTCCCACGCTGATGCAACACCCTGACTTCCGAAGCGTTCCTCTTTTTGGACTCGCTTTCTATGTCTTCAACACCAAAAACCCGACGTTAAAAGATCCCCGTGTACGTAAGGCGCTTTCTCTTGCCATTGACCGGAATACGTTGGTGAAAAATGTTTTAAGAACGGGTGAATTGCCGGCAACGGGTTATCTGCCTCCGGGTATTCCGGGTTATCATTATTCCAAGTTGATTGATTATGATCCGGTGCAAGCGAAGAAATTGCTTGCAGAAGCAGGCTATCCTGACGGGAAGGGTTTTCCTTCTTTAACGATCACCTACAATACGATGGAGCGCCATAAAATGGTGGCCGAAACCATCCAGCAAATGTGGAAGAAAAATCTCGGCATTGATATTAAAATGGTCAATCAGGAGTGGAAGGTGCATGTAGCCTCGGTGCATAATCACAGTTTTGAAATCGCGCGTTTCGGGGGTGTTGGAGAATATGTTTATCCCCCCACTTTTTTTTACGATTTGGTGACGGAAAATGTCACTGCCAATACATCACAATGGTCCAACACTGAATTTGATAAACTGGAAAAGGCCTCGGACGTTGAACCCAATTTGGAAAAGCGCCTGAGGATGTATGAACAGATGGAAAAAATCGCCATGAATGAAATGCCGGAGATGCCTCTTTTTTACAATACCCTTTACACACTGACGAAACCCCACATTCAGGGCCTCTACCTAAAACCAACGCAGACCTACATTTTCAAATACATCCGCTTCAAAAAATAGTTCAGAAATTTTTAACCAAACTCCCTTTTAAATATGTGCCGTGGCGGGGCGTATGTCGGGGATTTGCATGAGGTCGATGAAAAATTCTTTGTGGTCGGGATGGATGTGACAATAGTCGATATCCATAAAACAGATTCCATTTTCCTTCTTGCAATGACAGCTCTCCATCTTTTTATTGAATCCGGAAAAAAGATTGTGTAGCGCTTCCCAAGTTTTTGGATTGTCCCGGAAAGCAATGTGGATGATTGTATTCTGGCATTTCCCCAAAAAGAAAAATTCAAGTTTTCCCACCACCACGAGCAGAAAAGTAACGAATAGCGTAATCAAAAGTCCAAGCAGAGGATAGCCGGCTCCAATCACCACGCCAATTGCGGCCGCGACCCAAAGTGTTGCGGCGCTTGTGAGCCCCACCACACGTCCGCGTGATTGAATGATGGTACCCGCGCCGATGAACCCCATGCCCACAACAACCTGTCCGGCAATGCGCGTTACATCACCATTTCCAGACTGTGATAACAGAAGCTGTGAGAGAATCATGTAGATGGTGGCTCCCATGCAGATCAAGACATTGGTCCTAAGTCCCGCCGCTTTTCTTTTGAGTTCTCTTTCAAATCCAATAATGGCGCCGCATAAAACGGCTACGCCCAGTTGAACAAAACAATGAAAGGGAAGCGTGCTTAAATATCTCAGTTCTTGATGGATGGGTGTAATGTCCATGGATTTAAAATAACATGAATGATATGTTCGCGGCAATCGAAGGGAGATATTTATGAAAAAAGTTTTATACGTCCTTGCATTGTGCACAAGTTTTCTTTTTCAAAACGCTTTGACTGCCAAAGCAGTGCCTGAAGTGCAATTACGAGCCGACAAAATCGCCGACGACCAAAAATTTTATCAGACAATAAGTCCTTTGATAGACCAATTCGTGATGACGATCAAAAAAGAAGATGGCAATGTGTGGTCCCCATTATGTGATCCCAAAGAGGGGATTGTTTTTCGTTATCTTGGACACTACACAACCAAATTGAATTGCAAAGAGTGGCGCGGGCTTTTTCAGGAAACAAAAAGCAGATGGTGGGGCAGATATGACGGAAGTGGACAACCCATCACCGGCACTTTCAAAAAAATCTGGCAGGACAGGTTCGATGATATTGCGAAAAATTATCAAACGGTGGGGGTGAATCGCTGGATCAAGAGCGGCAATGTTCCCAATCAGGGCATGGATAAATTGCCCTTCATAGATTTAACCTGGTCCGGTCCGAAGGGCGAAGAAATGGGCTGGCAAAGCCTCCATCTCTTTTTCATTTTCAAAAACGGTCAATGGTGGCTCAAAGGCCTAGACCTTTATCATTGGACAATTTAATCTTGATTTTGGACATCACTACAACTAGGTAGAGACGGTTGTTTCTGTCATCCCTGCGAAGCTTGTCCCTGCAGGCAGTAGGCAGGGAGCAGG